>NZ_JAUBOV010000034.1:0-75096 GCF_036700405.1 Microcoleus sp. T3_D1 | reverse complement strand
GTCCCGCCCGTCCTTTTTGGACGGGCGGGACGCCCATCCCACAAACTTGTGGAAGTTATTTAATTCTCATTCCTAACCATTAATTATTTGGTCGTGGAAAATGGCTAATAAGTAATTGGTACTTTAAACTGACAACCGCAGATTAAAATCTGCGGGTTGCGGGTTGTAGCTAATTTTTAGCGGGATAAAGGGGCGTGGGGTCGATCGAACCTGTGCGGTTGAGTGGCCAAAAACGCACAATTGCCCTACCGATGATATTTTGCTTGGGTACAAAGCCCCAGTAATGACTGTCACAGCTTGCGTTGCGGTTGTCGCCGAGCACCAAGTAAGAATTTTGAGCTACAACTACAGGCCCGTAGGGATACTGCGGAATTTCTTCAATATATTTTTCCTGTAGCGGCTGCTTGTTAATAAAAACTTTTCCCTCTCTGACTTCCACAGTGTCCCCTGGAAGTCCGATCACTCGCTTGATATAGGCATCTTTGATCGGTGGCGGCTGTCCCGTGCACAAACTAGCCTGGTCAGGAGGCATAAATACGATAATATCTCCTCGCTGGGGCTCTTGGAATCGATAGCTGACCTTATCTATGATTAATCGATCGTTAATTTGTAGGGTTGGCAGCATCGAGCCGGTCGGAATGTAGCGTGCTTCGGCAACCAGGGTGCGGATACCAAAGGCCAAAAATGCTGCTAAGCCGATCGTCTTAATTCCTTCGATCCAAGGATTTTCGGTGTCTTGCGGAGGTTTTTCTTCGTCGGCTGACTTGTCTAGACGAGTCATAGGGTATTGTAGTGACTGAGCTGGATACGAATTATAAACTTAATAATGCTTCCATGCTAGCACGCTGTTTACTCAATTAATGATATCTTATGACTTCCCAATCAAGTTTGTTAATCCGTCGCGCTCGCATTCTTTTGCCCAATGGTGAGTTTTTGGTAGGAGATGTGCAAATATGCGATGGCAAAATTGTCCAAGTTGCTGCGGAAATTGTCGAATCTGGCGATCGAGAAATAGATGCCAAAGGCTTAACTCTGTTGCCCGGAGTAATTGATCCCCAGGTACACTTCCGGGAACCGGGTTTAGAACACAAGGAAGACTTATTTACCGCTAGCTGTGCTTGCGCTAAAGGCGGCGTGACATCGTTTCTGGAAATGCCGAATACGCGACCTCTGACCACAACCCAAGCTGCCTTAGATGATAAACTGCGCCGCGGTGCCGAGAAGTGTTTGGTGAATTACGGCTTTTTTATTGGTGCAACGCCGGAGAATTTGCCGGATTTGTTGAATGCGAATCCGACTCCGGGAATTAAAATTTTTATGGGTTCGATGCACGGGCAGTTGTTGGTGGATGGAGAAGCAACTTTAGAGGCGATTTTTGCTGCAGGCGATCGACTAATTGCCGTGCACGCAGAAGACCAAGCTAGAATCAACCAGCGTCGTCAAGAATTTGCTGGTATTACCGATATTGCAGTTCACTCACAAATTCAAGACAATCAAGCAGCTTTGTTAGCAACTCAGCTAGCATTAAAACTTTCTAAAAAATATCAGCGGCGTCTGCACATTCTGCACCTTTCAACTGGGGATGAAGCTGAGTTTTTGCGCCAGGAAAAACCGAGTTGGGTGACAGCAGAAGTTACGCCGCAGCATTTGTTGTTAAATACCAGCGCCTATCAAAAAATTGGCAGTTTAGCTCAGATGAATCCGCCTTTGCGCGAACCCCGCGATAACGAAATACTTTGGCAAGCTTTACTCGACGGCGTAATTGATTTTATCGCCACCGACCATGCGCCGCACACATTAGCAGAAAAAGCTCAAGATTATCCGAATACGCCGTCTGGAATGCCCGGTGTCGAAACTTCTTTGCCTTTGATGCTGACCCAAGCAGTAGAGGGAAGATGTACAGTGGCACAAGTTGCTAATTGGATGTCGGCGGCAGTTGCTAAGGCTTATAAGATTCCGAACAAAGGGGCGATTGCTCCGGGTTTTGATGCAGATTTAGTCTTAGTTGATTTGGAGAAATACCGCCCGGTGGTGGGCGCAGAGATGGCGAGCAAGTGCGGCTGGAGTTCCTTTGAAGGATGGAATTTAACTGGATGGCCTGTGGTCACGGTTGTGGGAGGAAAAGTTGTTTTTGAGAATGGTAAATTGGATACAAATGTGAGGGGAGAAGCATTGACATTTGACGCTGAGTAAGCATGACTTTAACTCAAGTGTTATAATTGGGTATTCCTGCATCGCAAAGGCGATTTGACCCATGCTTCTCCAAGAACTAGAAACACAACTCCTGGCCTTAACTCCTACTGAGAAAGCTGAAGCCATCCGGCTTTTAACCCAAAGTTTAAACAATAGCTGGCCAGGAATTACCAAAACTCCCGACGTGTGTGGCGGCGATGCTTGCATTGCCAAAACTAGACTTCCCGTTTGGCTGTTCGTGAGTTTGCGCCGTCAAGGTTCAAGTGATGCTGAACTTCTACAATTTTATCCCCAGTTGAATGCTGCCAACTTAGTAAATGTCTGGACTTATGCTGAGGCTAACTCCGAAGAAATTGAAACAGCACTCCGAGAAGAAGCAGCAGCAATGATGCAGGAAGTATAATTTATGGCACGTCTCTATGCAGATGAACAGTTCCCGTTTCCTGTTGTGGCTTTGCTGCGAAATTTAGGTCACGATGCGCTGACTATTCAAGAGGCAGGAAATGCCGGAGATGATGACCCCGAAGTATTAGCCTTTGCTGTGAATAACGATCGGGCGGTTATGACGCAAAATCGTCGGCATTTCATTCGCTTGCACACTCAACAACCAAATCATGCTGGTATTATCGTGTGTACAGACGATAAAAATTTAGAAAGGTTGGCAACACGCATCAATGATGCTATTGCTGGTGAAGAAAGTTTGAGAGGCAAATTGATTCGTGTTAACCGTCCGCAGTAAGTACGCGCTGAGATGTTGCACCATTCTCTCTTAACAGGCTTTCCGGGGGAGCATCTCAGTTTTGTAAAAAGCATTTTTTTTATTGTAGTGCGAGCGTCCCCGCTCGCGTATTGTACAATACGCGAGCGGGGACGCTCGCACTGTAAATGCAAAACTGAGATGCTCCCCTTTCCGGCCTGTTCCACAAAGGGTGAATTTTCTTGTGGAACAGGCCAGCAAGCCTGTTCAGAAAAGGCTGAGTGACAATGGTGCAACATCTAAATTCGATCGCCTTTTCTCAAATTTCCAATTGCCAATCCAATAACTCGCCATTACCAATTACTTCAATTTGCCGCCCGTTATCTAGATAACTCAAAGAAATTTGCAAATAATTTTCGGGTTTGTACTGCAATCTTTCCGCCCATTCGATCGCCACAATTCCCAAATCCCTTTCTAACCCGTCCCAATAACTTTCTAAGTGCAAAGCCTCCACTTCTTCGGCTTCTAGTCGATACAAATCTAGATGATACAGCGGAATTCTCCCTCCAAAATACTCGTTAATCAGGGTGAAAGTAGGACTCTCGATCGAGTCTGAGATTCCTAAACCTTCAGCGATGCCTTGAACCAAGGTAGTTTTGCCCGCACCTAAATCTCCTTGTAATAAGATTACAGTGCCGGCGGGGAGCGATCGACCTAACGCAACACCAAACTTGCACGTAGCCTCAGAATCGGGAAGCAAAGTTTTCATTTCAATAATTAGTCATTAGTCATTAGTCATTAGTCATTAGTCATTAGTTACTCGCTTGGGGCTGCTAATAACCAATAACATGAGTCTGCACCGTCAACAGTCAACAGTTAACAGTCAGCAGTCAGCAGCTTAAATGTTTTGCGCGCGGCCGTACCAACGCAGCAACATCCCCGCCAACCTTTGCGAATTGTGGCGAATTAAACCCGTATTTTCATCTTCATCCATGACATTGGCGATGACAACTCGCCGCCCCAATTGCGTCACGGCTTCTCGATCGAGTACAACCGGATAAGAATCCTCCTGAGAATAGCGGATCAAAGCCTTTGCAGAAGGGACTTTTCCTTGAACTACTACAGCATCGAACAGCGGCCGACCGCAAGCGCGATCGATCGCCCGAATGTGGTCTGCAACACTGTATCCGTCAGTTTCCCCCGGCTGAGTCATAATATTGCAAACATAAATGCGCGGAACTTGGGTGTTGGCGATCGCATCAGCAATTTCCGGCACCAACAAATTCGGAATGACACTCGTATAAAGACTCCCCGGCCCAATAATTATAAAATCCGCTTCCCGAAGTGCTTGGGCTACCTTGGGCAACGCCGGAGGATTAGCAGGAGTGCAGCCAATTTTGATGATTTTTCCGTTAGCTTTTGTAATGCTGGACTCCCCCTCAATCCTGCGGCCGTCAGCGAGTTCTGCCCACAAAGAAACATCGCTTAGAGTAGCCGGCAGCACCTCTCCCCTCACTGCTAAAACTTTAGAACTCGCCGCGATCGCCTGTTCCAAATCTCCAGCAATATCGCTCATCGCTGTCAAAAACAAATTCCCAAAACTGTGACCCACCAAACCGTCACCAGCCCGGAAACGATATTGAAATAACTCAGTCAATAACTTTTCCTCATCTGCCAAAGCAGCCAAACAATTGCGAATGTCTCCCGGCGGCAATACCCCAATTTCCCGCCGCAGCCGCCCGGAAGACCCGCCATCATCCGCCACCGTGACAATAGCAGTGATTTTGGCGCTGTAATCCTTCAATCCCCTGAGCAAATTAGAAAGGCCCGTACCGCCCCCAATTGCCACAATTTTCGGGCCCCGGTGCAAGCGACGGTGGTTGAGGAGTCGATCGACCAGTTCCTCATTGCCTTCGGGCATCAGCACTTGGGTAATAGAGTTCAAACTGCGAGTTTGTCCCCACAGAATTAATAAAATCCCGCCAGCAATGATGATCGGGCCCGACACGTAATTGGGAATAACTTCCGCAATCCACGCCAAAAAATTTCTCAACAATTGCAATAAGAAGAAAATGGGAGTCATCCCAGTCCAAATCGCTAAACCCAAAGTGGCAAGTACCACGCCGCTGGCACTAATCAGCAGCCACCGTTTCACTAACAGTCCGGGGGCTAACCACTTAAACCACTGGTGAACTCGCCCGTTCCGCAAAGAAGGGGGGTAAGGATTTCTGGATTGGGCAAAAGCCTGCTTGGCTTTAGCCAAGACGCGGAGGGCTTTAGGAAGTGAACTAATTGACATGGTTAATTAGTCTTAAGGGTATTGGAACAGCTCGATCTGACAAATTTACAATACAAGAGAGTTTTGATTCTGGCAGTCAATTTAAGTAATTAGCGATTAGTCATGAGTCATGAGTCATTAGGTAGACTGATGACTGAGGACTGATAACTTATTGATAACATGCTATGGCTGAGCCACTAATCGAACTCAAGGGGGTAAGTAAGTCCTTCGGCCAGAACCAGATCCTCGATCGAGTCGATCTGAGGATTTATCGGGGAGAGGCCCTGGCAATTATTGGCCCTTCCGGGACGGGGAAATCTACGATTCTGCGGATAATTGCGGGTTTGTTGGCCCCGGATGCCGGTGAGGTTTTTGTTCAGGGACAGCGCAGGGTGGGATGGGTGGACGACGTGGCAGATCCGATCGGAATTGGGATGGTGTTTCAGCAAGCGGCTTTGTTTGATTCGCTGACGGTGGAGGAGAATGTCGGTTTTTTACTTTACCAGCATTCTAAGCTGCCGCGCCGCCGCATTCGGGAATTGGTGGAGGAAAAGTTGGAGATGGTGGGTTTGCCAAGAATTGGCGAACGCTATCCGGCGCAGTTGTCTGGGGGAATGAGGAAGCGGGTAAGTTTTGCCCGCGCTATCATGGCGAATCCTGATAATGACAGGGATCATCCAGAGGTTTTGCTGTACGACGAACCGACGGCGGGTTTAGATCCGATCGCTTCGACGGTAATTGAAGATTTAATCCGCCAGTTGCAGGCGGCCCAAGGTGTTTGCAGCACTTATGCGATCGTCACTCACCAAGACAGTACCATCCGCCGCACTGCCGATCGCATCGTGTTTCTCTATCGAGGCAAAGTGCAATGGGAGGGAACTGTCAATGACATTGCATCGACAGATAATTTACTAATCCGACAATTTTTTAGCGGCAGTGTTAGTGGGCCAATTCAAGCGCTGGGATAGTCAGCCAATTTTAGATTTTAGATTTTAGATTTTAGATTGAAATGACCGATGATGAATGACTAATAACCAATGACCAATGACTAAGGAGGTAATATGCGATCGCGAACTGTAAGAGAAGGTTCTGTCGGGTTCTTAATTTTAGTAGGAATCGGTTTATTTGGCGGCTTAGTGCTCTGGCTGCGGGGCGTGCAGGTAGGGAACCGCAGCTACAAATTCGCCGTAGAATTTGGCAGCGCCCAAGGAATGCAAATAGGTACGCCCATCAGGTATCGTGGGGTTGCAGTCGGTAAAATTACCGCCCTCCAACCGGGTTCCAACGGCGTAGACGTGACGCTGGAGATTGCCCCCGGAACTTTAGTGATTCCCAGGGATGTTACGATCGAAGCGAATAAATCGGGTTTAATTGGCGAATCGTCGATCGACATTACCCCCAACTCGATTTTGCCAGAATCATTACTTACCGCCAATCCCGTTAGTGCCAACTGTCCCCCGGAAATTATCTGCCAAAATTCGCGCTTAAAAGGTCAAGCTGGAGTCACTATCGACGAACTAATTAAATCCACAGTCCGCCTAGCTAATTTCTACACTGACCCCGCCCTGTTTAACAATCTTAAATCTCTTACCGAGAATACAGCCAACACAGCTAAAGGTGCAGCTAAACTCACTCAAGATTTATCGAATTTAACTAAAACGGCACAAGCGGAAATAAAAAATTTGAATCAATCTGTAAGGGGAGACGTTGGCAGCTTAAATCAATCATTAAAAACTGAAATAGCAAGTTTAAATCAATCATTAAAGGGGGAAGCAAGCAGTTTAAATCAATCATTAAAGGGAGAAGCAAGCACCTTAAATCAATCGCTCAAGACGGAAATATCAGCAGTCGCCGCTGATGTTTCTAAAGTAGCAGCTACGGCGGACACTTCCACAAAAGCCGTATCTGCAGCGGCGATAAATTCTGCTAATTCAGTAACTCAAGCAGCCAATCAAATTACATTAACAGCCAATCAAGTCAATTCTTTAGTAACAACCAACCGCGCCAGTTTAGTCTCTACTCTGAATAACATCAATCAAAGCAGTCAGGAACTGCGGGTTGCTGTCAGCAGTTTGAGTCCGACAATTAATCGAATCAACCAAGGACAATTGCTGAACAATTTAGAAGTTTTATCAGCGAATGCTGCCCAAGCTTCGGGTACTTTGCGAGATTTATCCAGCCAAGTAAACAATCCGGCAACTTTGCTATTATTGCAGCAAACTCTAGATTCTGCACGAGCTACATTTCAGAACGTGCAGAAAATTACTTCCGACGTGGATGATTTGACGGGAGATCCGGCTTTCCGCAACAATATTCGCAGGTTGTTCAACGGATTAGGAGGCTTGTTGGGTTCGACAGAACAACTGCGACAGCAAGTTAAAGTGACTCAAACATTAGCCCCCCTTTCTGAGAAAGTAAATGCGAGTACACCTGCCATCAATCAATCATTAGAGCCTGGATTTCCTCGCTTGCAAAAACAGCCCAAATTGCCTGTTCTACCTTCTCAAACTGCAAGGTCAGCAGAACCGGGCGTTCCCGAAAATACTCCTTAAAGCACGGTATCATTGAATAACCGCCCTGGCAATATGCGCGACTTACTATAGTTAGTAATGTGGGCAATACGCACTCAGATTACAGCTAGTTAATAAGGTGCGGCTTTCGCACCCGGCATTAAATTTATTGTCCAAATCCTATTAACAAAAAACTCTTTCACTCGAAACAAGGAAAACCAATGACGCAAACATTATCGAAACCGGACGCAACCAAAACCAAGTATACTATAACTTGGGAAAAATTGCCCGACGACTTTAAATTACCCGACGATCCTGTGGAAAACATCGACCAACCACTTTTAGCCGCGGCCCTGCGAGAAGCCTTGGAACTGGCAGGATTTATCCTAGCTTCAATGCTAATAGCTTCCAATTTTGGACTCTGTGCCAAAGTTAATGACAGAACAGTAGTAAAAGCACCGGATTGGGTGTACGTTCCCTCGGTATTGCCAGCAGAACCAGGAGAAGTTCGCCGCAGTTATACGCGCAATGCTGAGGGAGAAGTACCTGCTGTAGTGATGGAATTTTTATCGGATACTGACGGTAGTGAATATTCAAATAAACCGACATATCCTTACGGAAAATGGCGGTTTTATGAGCGAATTTTGCAAGTACCGATTTATGTAATTTTTGAACCCAAATCGGGAGTATTGGAAGTGTACAGACTCTCTGCGTCGGGAGAATATGAATTGCAAGAACCGGATGCTAATCAGCGATTCTGGATAGAATCAATGGGTTTATTTCTGGGGGTTTGGGAAGGTGAAAAATCTCAGAGAACGGGTTACTGGTTGCGCTGGTGGGATGAGAATGGCAATTTGCTGCTGTGGGGTGCGGAACGGGTGGAACAGGAACGCCAGAGGGCCGAAGAGGAACGCCAGAGGGCCGAAGAGGAACGCCAGAGGGCCGATCGATTAATGGCATACTTGAGAAGTCAGGGCATCGATCCTGATGGCATTTGAAGGTGTGGGGCTCGCGCGATCGAACAACAGTTAATAAAATTGAGAAAATAGTTGCGCTCTCAAAAGCTTAATCTAAAAAAAGGATAAGGAGAAAATATGACACAAACAGCAGTCAAAAACTCTGTCACCGATAGTTGCCTGACTCTAAGAGGAGTGAGTTGGTCGCAATTTGAATCGCTAGAAGCCGCTTTTGAGTCTGTCGGCGGTATCAAATTTGCTTACTTAGATGGAATTTTAGAAATTATCACAGTTAGCCCCGAACATGAAGAGACAAAGGGTACTATCAGGGCTTTATTAGAAGCATACCTGAGAGAGAAGGGGATCCGGTTTTATATCAAGGGCGGGCCGACTTTGGGTAGTAAAGAACTGGGGGCGAGAAAGGAGCCTGATGAATCATATAATTTGACGACTAAAAAGGCAATTCCCGATTTGGCGATCGAAGTTGTATTCACCAGCGGTGGCATCGATAAACTTCAACTATACAAGCGGTTAGGCATACCTGAAGTTTGGTTTTGGGAAGATGGAGTGCTGAGTATCTATTATTTGAGGGAGGAGTACGAAAAAGTCGATTGCAGCGAGTTGTTACCGGAGTTAGACATTGCTTTGTTAGTGAGATATGTAACTTACTTCGATCAATATGATGCTGTTACTGAATTCATCAAGGCTTTGCGGGAATAAGAGGAATTTAAAAGTGCGATCGCTGCGGATGTGTAGTCAAAAATAGATAATACCAGAAGCCCGACTTCTTGAAGAAGGCGAGGCTCTCAAGCACGAGAGCGTTTTACGTTTAATTAAATTAACCTACTTAGTTGCTGAAAACAAGTTTATAATACAATACGGTTCAGTTAAGATCGATCCCCCCTAACCCCCCTAAAAAAGGGGGGGACAAGAAGTTCAAAGTCAACCCCTACTCCCCTTCTTAAGGGGGATGCGAGGGGGAACTCCGGGGAATTAACAGTGTTAACTGAACCGTATTGGTTTATAATAGATATACAACTCACAGGAAGCACGACCATGACAACAGTCGTTCCCACCCTCAAAACTTCTGAAATCGTATACCCTAGCGCTGATCGAGAACCAGTGGCAGAAACTTACGACCATGTTTACGCAATCTTAACTACTTTAGAAGTCTTAAAACAATATCTTGCAGACCGTCGAGCTACTGTTTTAGCAAACCAATTTTTATACTACGCTCAAGGTTTTCCAAAAGTCCGTGTAGCACCAGACGTGATGGTGATTTTTGATGTGGAACCGGGTGGCAGAGATAATTACAAAATCTGGGAAGAAGGTCAAGTGCCGAAAGTGATTTTTGAAATTACATCACCAGGTACAAAGTCGGAAGATCAAAATAATAAAAAAGACTTGTACGAAAGGTTAGAAGTTCAGGAATACTGGTTGTTTGACCCTAGAGGTGAATGGATTCCCGAACAATTGCGGGGGTACCGACTGGGAGTAGAGGGGTATCAATTAATTAGAGATAATCGCAGCGATGTATTGCAACTGCGGTTAGAAATAGAAGGAAAAATTCTTGGGTTTTATCGGGAAGATAATGGAGATAAATTATTGATTCCAGATGAATTGGCTTCAGCTTTAAAAGCGGAACGGCAACGTGCTGAAGCGGAACGGCAACGGGCTGCTGAACTCGAATCTTTGCTAGCGCGTTATCGAGAACAATTTGGAGAATTGCCGGAGGATAACGGCTAAAGATGCAGGGGTGCGATCGCGCTTGACCAATTCGATCGCACTTTTATTTCTGGAGTAAATTGTTAGTGGAATGACGATCCGTCAGAACCCGGAAAAATTAGAGGAGCAAGGATTAGGGGATGGGTAAGTCCTGTATTATTTACACTTCAGTGTATTCTTTGCCTTTTTGAGACTCTAACCAACGTTGATAAGCTTCCTTGTCGCCTCTAAAGGAATCGACAGAAACTTGACGTTCTGGCATGGGTTTGAGGGGAGCATCAATAGGGGAATATTGGCAATAGCAGATTACTACCATATCAAATTCACCGATCGGAATATCGGGAGTATAAGTCTCAACCCGCGCCACTTCCCACTCACCTGTGCGGTAATGAGTGCTGTAACCGTGCCGAGTTGGATCGTGTTCTGCTTCCACACGAACAAATTCTGGGGGGCGATAGCCCACTTCAGGAATTGGACCATCAGAAGAGTCAAAGTGTTCTGCCAAAATGCGAGTCAATGATTGAGTGTGCTGTAGTTTTCTATCTTTCCACCCAGGAGTTCTCGGTTCGGCTCGGAAAATAATGTATTTATGCATCGTCGTCCTCTCTTTCTGTGTCGTAGAATGATTTGGGAAATTCTGTTTGGCCTCGAAAAACACAATCAACTTCTAGACCGTTTGTATCAATTTCCTCTATGTCAAGTAGTTTCCAACCATATTTTCTTTGCATCTCATAGCAACAAGCTTCGTCGGCTGCTGCGTGTCGAGATTTGTCTTCGTCTGGATCGTAACGCAACCAGTTTGGATTATTTGGCATAATTGTATTGCTCCCTGTGTTGGGTTGACAACATTGGAGAAGTCGTCTGGACTCGGTATTTGCGGTACTGCGTCCGGGCGCGTCTTTGTCAAATTATAGAATAATTCAGGGCTTACGCACTCCGACGCCTAGAAACCGGGTTTTTTACCGAATCTGCCGATCGCAGTGAAGTATTCTCGTAAAAAAACCCGGTTTCTGACCACCCGTGCGTCCTGGACTGAACCCGACAATTGATTGAATTTGCTTGACAAATATCATTTCATATGGTTTCTAGGTTTCAGCGAAAATTTTAAATGGCGAAGGGCGATCGTTTTGCGATCGAACTTGGGCATTCTAGAGATTAGGTGCGAGTGCGAGTGCCGGGAAAACAGCGACACCAAGAGTTAGCAATGGAAAGTACACAGAAAAAATCTAGTGATAGTCGGGTTCGTAAGGGCGATCGAATTAAGCAGATTTTTGCGTTAGTATCAATGGTTGGCTTTGGTGGTTCCGCAATTTTTGGTATGGTGAGTCTGTTCGGCAGCGGTTTGAGCAGTCAGCACCAGCAAAAATCTGCTCCGGTAGTAGCAGTTTCTCAGGAATCTTTGCTGGCGGCCCAGGAACGGGGATATGAGACGGTTTTGCAGCGAGAACCGCAGAATCAGACGGCTCTGGAGGGGTTGGCAAATGTGCGGTTGCAGATGAATAATAAGGTGGGGGCGATCGAGCCTTTGGAGAAGTTGGTCAAGCTATATCCTGACAGAGCTGATTATAAGGCGCTGTTGGGGCAGGCGAAGGGGAAGTAGTAGCGGAAAGGGCGATCGATGGGTAAAGCCCAAATCGAAACACAGACGAGTTACGATGATTTTACAAAACAAAAATTATTCTTATGTTCTTTCTCCCAAGTTTAAAGAAAAGCGGTCATTTAGATCAAGTTCACATCACTATATGTATTGTTGGTTCTCGCAAAATTGAAAAGCAAGATGATTATGCCAGTCAAAACTGGGACATTTTCGCCCCTAACTTAACTATTTATGGATTTGATGCAGATGTAGAAGCTTGCGCTCAAGCTAATGCTGACCTAGAAACTAGAAAAGTAAACTGGAATGAAAAACATATTCCCTTAGCTCTTAGCAATACAGAAGGAAAAGCCACACTTTATGTAGCTAAATATCCGGGATGCAGTTCTTTATATCCCCCCAGTGAAGAGTATATCAAGCGTTTTTCCGGCAATTCAGAACTGATCGAGCTAAAATCTACAGTAGATTTATCCACTACCACTTTAGAAAAATTTTGTAAATCTGAAGGTATCAAAGAAATAGATTTTCTCCACCTAGACGTTCAGGGAGGAGAGCTTAATGTTTTACAAGGAGCTGATGGTATATTAAATAATAGTGTATTGGGATTAATGACCGAAGTTGAGTTCACCGAGATATATACAGGTCAACCTTTATTTAGCGATGTAGATATTTATCTCAGAAATCAAGGGCTGACACTGTTTGACTTTGGGAGTATGTATCGAGATCGACGCCGCGACATCCCAGTCATATCACAAAGCCATCCAGGGGCTTTAATTTGGTCAGACGCTTTTTATTTTCGCGATTTGATGCGATCGGATTTGAGTCCTAGCTTAAAAACACCTGAAAAACTGCTAAAGCTAGCTTGTCTGGCTGACGTAATGAAATTTCCTGATTATGCCCTAGAAATTCTTGAGTATCTGACCTTAAATCACGGTCGCGATCCTAACTATAACTTTGCCAATAATATCATTGAGAGTCTGGGTGAAATTCCCGAACTAACGAAACAAGGGCTAGAATCGCTACCGATAGTTGCTAGACTTCGAGAATACATAAGTCTTGATGAAGGATGCATTCCGAATACTAGCGAGCCGATTATTCCAGACTTAGAAAATACTCTGGTTAGAAACTGGAAACCTACTTTTATTTACAAAGGAAAAAATCTTCCGTACAACCGCATTGGGTATAATAATACTGGCGAACGAGCCATTGAAATTCCAATTGCTTGGGATTTTCTGGCAAGTTTAGAAAAAAAAGATAATATTCTGGAAATTGGCAATACCCTCTCTCACTATGAAAACTCCTTAAGCGAATATATTGGGATTAGACCAAGGCGCATAGTCGATAAATTTGAAGTTGATCTAGGTGTAGACAATGTAGATTTTATGGACATTCCCTCTGAGGAAAAGTACGATGCTATAGTTTCAATTTCTACTATCGAACACATAGGACAAGGAATTGAACCGTCTTCACAAGCCTATGGCGAGCAGATTCAAATTCGCGACATGGAAGCGCCCCTGAAGGCGATTGCCAAAATTTATGACTTGTTGTCAGTAGGAGGCAAAGCATTAGTCACGGTTCCTTTTGGAAAGCTCCTTGATTGTGGATGGTTCATTCAATTTAATCAAGAGTATTTAGATATATTGGTAACTAAATATCAAATTCCTGAAAAAGCAATTTCTCACAGTTTTATGAGAATTTTAGATATGGATATGGCAAGTAGCAATCCAAGGGAAATCTGGGTAGAGGAGAAAGCAGAAAGTTTAGTAAATGTTGAATATAACTATCCTTATCCTTGTGCAAATGCCCTAGCTATAATAGAACTTACTAAGCTGGAAGAACAGTTTTCTATTAACCCCGATATTAGGGCAACTCCGATGAGTTACTACCAACCTGTTGACAGTCAGACAATTAATTATGCAGAATTGCTGGAAGATAGGTTTGTACTGGTGTTATCAAAACTGAGAAACATTAACTTAATAGTTTTTCCTGATAGTAATCAGGAAGAGTTGCTATATTCGGAACTTGATAAAATTGCTAGAAGTGTTTTAAAACATCCAGATAAAAGTCTGATAAATTTAATAATATGTAGCACTATTTTTGAAGAAGAAACAAATTACATTCTAGCTGATGTGACTATGAATATTTTGATGGAGGAAAACTTAGATGTTAGCAAAACTCCCGAATTCTCGATAATTGAAATGCCAAGTAAATTGCAATGGGAAGCTTTGCGACCTCGAATCCTAGCTCGCATCTGTTTGGAGAATGAAAATCAAAGAGCGATCGCAGATAGTGGATCAGCAAATCTTCCTACATTTACGCTAGACAGTTTTAATTTCAGAAGAGCTGTTGAGTCAGATGCAGGTAGGTGGGAGTTTAAGTAGTAAGTTTCCTCATACATTTGGTGACAGACTTTTAGCGTTGCAGTAATTTAATTAACGGAGAAGAGTAATTATGAGATGCAAGATTTGTCAATCAGAGTCGCCCAAGTTTGCTAGTGCTAGAATCTTAGAAAAATATGATGTTGATTATTTTAAATGTGCAAATTGCGGTTTTGTTCAAACTGAAGATCCCTTCTGGTTAGAAGAAGCCTATTCTGAACCAATAGCTAATAGCGACGTAGGTTTAGTATACAGAAATACATATTTGTCAAACGTAACTGAAAATTTCATTTACAATCTTTTTAATCACAATGCTAAGTTCGTAGATTATGGAGCAGGATATGGTTTGTTTGTACGGACAATGAGAGACAAGGGGTTCAATTTTTATTGGCATGATAAGTATTGTGAGAATATTTTTGCTAAGGGGTTTTTAGCAGAAAAACCAGAAAATAAAGTTTATGAGGTAGTTACTGCTTTTGAAGTCTTTGAACATTTGGTAAATCCTTTAACAGAAATTGAAAGCATATTAGATTTTTCTAGAAATATTTTGTTTAGCACTGAACTACTGCCAGACACCAACCCAAAACCTAATGAATGGTGGTATTATGCCCTTCAAGAAGGACAGCACATCTCTCTCTATACAACTAAAGCTCTATCTATAATAGCTGAAAAATTTAAGCTTAACCTCTACTCTAATGGTTCGTCATTGCATCTGCTAACACAAAAGCAAATATCGCCACTTATATTTGAAAGATTGCTGCGTTATCAAACTCAAAATATCAAGAAAGAATCATTACTGGAACGAGATTATTTAAAAGCAATTGGTAAGCTAGATGATAGCGATAATATTTACATCAGCAGTGATGAAGGAGGTGAGACACTCAGCAATATATCTGTTATAACAGAATTTAAAATAGTCATTGATGGTGTATTTTTTCAACTATATAAAACTGGAATAGCCCGTGTCTGGCGATCGTTGCTGCAAGAATGGGCAGAGGATAGTTTTTCTAAGTATATTGTTGTTTTAGATAGAGCTGGAACCGCCCCAAAAATTCCTGGAATCAAATATCGTACCATCTCGCCCTATGACTACAACGCTACGGATGCAGACCGCGAAATGCTACAGCAAGTGTGCGAGGAAGAAGGTGCAGATTTATTTATCTCGACTTACTATACAACGCCACTATCAACCCCTTCTGTATTCATGGCCTATGATATGATTCCTGAAGTTTTAGGGGCAAATTTTAATGAACCTATGTGGCAAGAAAAGCACTATGCAATTCGCCACGCATCTGCATACATTTCAATTTCAGAAAATACAGCCAGTGACCTAATAGAGTTCTTTCCCGATATTTCTTCAAAGTTGGTAACAGTTGCTCCCTGTGGAGTTTCAAGTATTTTTTCACCAGCCTGCCAAGAAGATATTAATCGTTTTAAAACCAAGTATGGGATATCCAAACCCTACTTTATTTCTGTCGGAGGTGGCTCGGACTATAAAAATATTAGATTATTCTTTCAAGCTTTTGGTCAACTTGCCACCAAACAAGGCTTTGAAATTTTATGTACAGGGAGTGGAGTGTTATTAGAAGAAGAATTTAGAGCTTATACTTCAGGTACTGTAATTCACAAGCTGCAACTTAATGATGAGGAGTTGAGACTAGCTTATTCAGGTGCGCTCGCCTTAGTTTACCCATCAAAGTATGAAGGTTTTGGCTTACCTATTCTTGAAGCGATAACTTGCGGTTGTCCAGTGATTACCTGTCCTAATTCTTCTCTTCCAGAAGTTGCAGGCGAAGCTGCATTATATGTGAAGGATGATGATGCTGATGGATTGGCTAATGCACTGTGCGAGGTACAAAAACCGAAGATTCGCAGCTCATTAATTGCGGGTGGATTAGAACAAGCTCAAAAGTTCTCTTGGTCAAGAATGGCTAAAACCATTAGTTCAGCACTGATTGACGCAACTTTAGTGCGTTTAAACTTGAAAGAAATTAATCTAATTGTTTTTCCAGAGTGGACGCAGCCAGAAGAGTCTCTGGGTTTAGAATTGGAACGAGTGGTGAGATCGATCGCAACTCACCCAGACAAAAGCAAGATGACTCTCGTGGTAGACCACAGTAACATTTCTGAAGAAGATGCTAATCTGGCTTTGTCTAGCGTGGCGATGAATCTTTTAATGGAAGAAGATTTAGATGTTTCTGATGGACCCGAAATTTCACTGATGGGACAGTTGAGCGAAATTCAGTGGTCAGCTTTGATACCTCGACTTTACGGTCGAATTTTATTGGAGAATGAGAATAAAAAATCTATCGGTCACGCCAAAGCAGACAACATTCCCTCATTAGAATTAGACCGTTTTAT
Organism: Microcoleus sp. T3_D1; assembly: GCF_036700405.1. NCBI lineage: Bacteria > Bacillati > Cyanobacteriota > Cyanophyceae > Oscillatoriales > Microcoleaceae > Microcoleus > Microcoleus sp. T3_D1. Next base: position 58,404 of record NZ_JAUBOV010000034.1, on the reverse strand, counting down.
GAAGGAGAGTTACGGATGAACCCAGCGAATTTGTGCAGCGAGTTGCTGCACAAACTACTTACTCGGATCAGATCACCATCAATGATTTTTGTCCAGATATATTTGCCACATTTGCTCGTATGCTTTCTCCATTTCTCGCGTAAATTGCTTGCCATTCCACAACGGAGCAGTTTGTCGTGACTGCTGCAGTTGCCAGGATATTTGCTGCCGTAGAGCCGCGTCTTTCCCCAAACGAATACCCCATTCTACATACTCTTCATCAGTCCAAGCAATCCCTTCCGAAATACCAGCATTCATCATCATTCCGTAACTGTTGCGACTAGAAAACTGTTGCCCTACTCGTGTCACCAAAGGAATGCACATCCAGAGAGTTTCCATTGTGGTTGTAGCTCCGTTGTAGGGGTAAGTATCTAGCACCACATCAGCAATACCTAAATTAGCCCGGTGTACTGCCTCTGAAGGAGCGTGAGGCAAAAATCGCAAGCGCTCCGCACTCACCCCCTCTGATTCCGCAATCTGAATAAAAAAGTTTTTTAGCGATTCTTGCTCAGCAAACCATTTAGTTACAAAGTAGCTATTCGGGACTGCTTTAATAATTTGCATTTGTAGCCGAGCTGTGTTGGGATTGTACTTGTATCCCATCTGACTACAATAGTATATGACTGCATCGCTAGGAATATCTAGCAGATCGCGTCGAACTGTGGGCACTCCCACTTCAAAACCATCTACTGCTAGATAAGTGGCAGGCAATCGCCATATTTTTTCTGCGTAGTAATTCTGTGCTGATTCCGGTAAAACGTAATTATCTGCAATATAGTAATCAACATTTGGTACGCCCGAAGCCTCCCACCCGAGCCAACTAACTTGTACAGGGGCCGGCTTAATTGCCATTACCTCACAGCTACAATTCATCGTAATGCTATCGAGATCGATCAATATATCAATTTCATCTTCGTGAATTTTTTCAGCAGCTTCAATACCCGAAATACCTAGTTTATAAGCTTTGTCAGCTTTACCAATATACCATTGCTGAATGGGATCATTTGTCAGTTTGGCTCCCATTAGATAAGCACATATTTCAAAGCGATCGCGGTCGTGATGTTCAAACAACCAGCGTGCCAGCCATCCTACAGAATGGCTACGTAAGCAATAAGATAAATAACCAACTTTATAACGTCTTTTTTCATTACCTCCCTGAAGCAGAGGCAACGAGCGATGGCGACACCTCTCTACTATTGGCTTAGCATAATTTTCAACATTTGCTTGAAAAAGATTACCAATTTGGATGCGAATTATCCCAGCTTCTTGAGGTCGATCTTCAAAGTACGGAAAGAAAAATAACGAACTCATCAAGCGAAGCGCAGCAGCCGAATCCAGATTAGTCGGATGTTCCTCAATAATAGCCCTCATCATTAATTTGTGTGTCTCAAACGCTGACCAAGAATCTTCCCAATTACCACCAGCCAGCATCAGTCCGCGCAGCAGCAAGTGATTGGCAAAAATTTTATCTACCAACTGTTCCATCACTGAGTAGCAAATCTTAGCAGTTTCTATCCCTTGAGAAAAGTTTCCTATATCTTGGTAAAAACTAGCCAATGCACGCAAAACTTCTTGGTGTTTAGCTTCTAAGCGCAAGGCTAGTTCCACATAACGGGTCGCTAAGTGAAATTGCTTTCCTGAATATGCGATGTCATAAGCAAAGTAAAGTATATTTTCAATAACAGGTAGAGGTTCTTTAACATGATTAAAACAAGCTTCTGTAAATTCAAATGATGAAGGATGGAATGGAGCAACATCTAAAACGGTCTTCCAGACTTGCAACAACAGGTCGTAGTCTAATGCTATTGGAGGCTCGGACTTCAGAAGCTCGATGATCGTGTCCAAAGCGTCTGATTCTTCACCTCTGTAAGTTTTCCGCAGGATGGAAAGTCCCACCGAATGCAACAGGTTATTAATATCCCCAGGATTGATTTCTCGGATATGCTGCCGAATCGCCCAAGCTACTTCATAATTTACCAAATCCAGCCGTTGTCGTTCAGCCTCAGCTTCCAGCACTTGTAACAGTTCTGCTGTCCAGAGTTCAATTTCTTCAGATTCACCCTCAGCCATTGCCAGCAGCCAGGTTGTTTGAGCTTCTGCTTCTTGTTCTTGCAACAGCAATATCAATCCCAAGTGCCAGTAGTAAGACTTAACGCTTGGTTGCTCTGTAATCGCCTGTTCGTAGAGGATTGCTGCCTGAGCGTAATTTTCTTTAAGCAGGAGTTGCTCGGCTGTTTGCTGCCAATCCGGCGCAAGTGCTAATAAATTGTCAGAAATCATAAACTCAGCCACTAAACTCAGTTTCCTATCTACAGTAAAGCGGGCAGCATCGATAACGCTAACCCGCTTTTTCGTACTTTTTCACAAGCATGGCTTGTGTAATAAGCTGTTACTTAGTAACGATTGTCATACCGGCGGGACAAACACTATTGCTACCAGCAAGAGCAATATTCGCAGGATTTCCAACACCCGTCGTTTCACAAAGGATTGTCTGTGTGCCTGAAGCCCCTGTAGCATCGGCCGCTGTCACTGCTACAGCTCCTCCATATCCCTTCAGTGTATTAGCACTCTTAGGACTTGCTGCCGAAGTTGATCCGCCGTTTGCGCCAGTACCACCATCGCTCATGGTGTATGTATAGTTGGTGGTGTCAGTTTTGAGACCAAGACCCAACACACCGACATCTGTTGTAAACTTGGTGTTTTCTGCAAAGTAAGCCTGCGTACCCTTGTTGATTGAACTGATATACTGCTTGGCTTCTGTCTGCTTGGCTTTGTTTGCTTGACTGAGGAAGGAAGGCAAAGCGATAGCGGAAAGAATACCGATAATGATGATAACAACCAGCAGTTCAATCAGGGTGAAACCTTGATCCTGTCTTCTTTTGTTGATGTGTTGCAGGAACTTGGCTTTAAATTCAGTCTTCATAAGTCTTTTCTCCGTGAGGGGTGGGATGCTCGATTTCTAACTCTTATATGTAACTTACCCAGTTATCGGCGCTTTAATATCACCCCCAACTATTTTTTTTTTCAACTCCTGGCTCTCAGGCTCCAAAAGCACATACAGAAAGACTTCCAGCCTAATCAACAGTTCCTTGACTTCCTCAAAGGCAGTCTGCTCACTAACAGGCTCTAGGTTAACACCGATCTGGGAGCCGATCTGGAGCCACTGTTGCACCAGGGACACCACAGACTGCGGCCCATCCCAAAGAGGTAGCAAACAAGCAGCCATTGTACTCTCGATCGCCACCGGCGCTAGAGTGGGCACAATAATATAACGGCTAATCTCAAACGGCGTCTCGCTGTCAATGCAATTACTCAAGTCTTCCCTCACCTGAGAAGTCCTCAGTTGGGGGTGCAGGTGTACCCGCGCTTCCCGCCATTGAGCTTCCGTCCATTCCGCAACTGGCACAAAAGCCTGAGTTCGATCGGGATTGCCACACCAGAAATCAAACAAACGGTACATGGGATGTAATAAGTCAAATAAATGCAGCCGCTCTTCCAGAGAAGTTTCTGGCAGACTCATCGCCAAAAACGGAGGCAAATCATCTGCATCTTTGAACAAATCCATCAACTCCCACCTGCGCCAAGCCACCATACTGATAAACTCTAGATCCGCACCTCTCAACATTGCAAACACTTCAGGAATGGTACAACCTTTATCACCCACCAATAAATAGTTAGCCATAATCCATTCCTCATCCTTTGCACTATCGGAATTCCAGGTGAATGCCTTAAGCCCTACTCCATCTTGTAATGCTTCCATTGTTTCCCGGACTATTTGTATCTCCAATTCTCCCGGAGATCCACTCATTAATCCCATTGCTTTGAAAGCAGCTTGAGCGCGAAATATTCCCGCTCTACCATTTGAACTGTGAAGGTTTGTGCGGATGATGCCATCTGGTTTTAGAACTGACTTCATCGCTTGCAATCCAGCAATAGCATCGGGCAAGAGATACAGAACTTCGTCAGCATTGATATAGTCAAACTGTAAACCTAAAGTTGGTAAATCTTCTATCTTCAAAGCATAAAACTCTGCATTAGCAACCCCATGATATTGTAAACGTTGCTCAGCTAGTTTCACAGATTCTTCTGATAAATCGATGCCTACTATTTTCGCTCCCGGATTGGCTATAGCTAAAACCAAGGATTTATAACCGGTGCCGCATCCCGCATCGAGGATAACTTTACCTTCGGTATTGATAACTTTCCGATTTCTGAAGTAGTAAGCAGTGACAAGATTATGAAGGTAGAGCAACCCACAGTTGTCTTTTGGAGATTGTTCTAGCGGTATTCTGGGATAAGGAGTATTGTCAAATTGCTGGCGAATGTTTTCTATTAACTCTAAATTTTGGTGATCCATGTTCAATTACACTCAACGCTGGCAAGTTATTCTAGTATCTCAGAAAATAGCCGATCGCCCGCCCGGCCGCAACACATACTTGCAATAATAGTCTGAAAACCGATCGCCCCCTGCTGCCCATTTTAACTCGGAGCGATCGCCCCCAACTCAACCTCCCAATCCAGAGGATTTGTAGATCGCTCTCCTCCAAAAACTCTATAATCTTGCCCTCAATTCATCAGCCGATAACTGTGGCAGTTCTTCTACCAACACAGCCAATTCGACCACGGGCAATTCTAGTAAATTGCTAACTGCTATAGCCAGAATATCTACCGATTCATTAAAGTACCTACTCAAGACATATTCCGCCAACAATTTCACCGCTTGTTGCTTTCCTGCTTCATCGACTGTCAGCATTGATATCGCCAGCAACATCCGAGTAAATTCCGTCGCCGACAACTTGGATAGAGGCGTTAAAAACACGCTCATTTTAGGGCTTAATTCTCCGAATCTTCCTGGCAGAAAATCTGATAAAATTAAGCGTTGTTGTTCTTGTCTGCCTCGTTCTAGCCCTTCTCCTCTCCCTTCTTCTCTAGCTTGTTGTTGTGCTGCTTGTATTTGTTGTTGAAAAAGTGGTGTAATGGCCATAATTAACTCCCGCTCTTCTGGTTCTAATTGCTGTGGGGCATCGGTCACTAAATTTGACTGCAACCTATATAATAACTCTAAGGCAGTCATCCGCAGCGGATCGTCCGTGGCTAAAGCGCTCAATTCGGCGATCGCCCTTTGCTGCACTTTCCCTTTACCCAAAATCCTCAACCACAGGGTTTCTGGTGTTTCTGGCAACTGGTGAATCACCACAATTGCCCCTTGCCAGTGCTCCGGGAAAAAATAGATTCCCTCCAGCCAATTGGAGAGGTTTGGCATTCCACCAAACCCAGACACTATTGATTTCGAGGCTGTCGGTGTCAAAATCCACAGGAAGGGCAACTTAGCATCATCATAGCGAGTATTTTCTCTTCTTGCCTGCCGCTCTAATTCTCTTCGCAAATCGAATAACTTACTGGCGCAGTTCCAGACTTCGCTGACAGTTATCGGATTGCGAAACGGTTCAAATATTGCAGTTGTGTTTGCCATTTTTCCCAACAATCCTAGATTCTGTGTGTATTCTGGGATTAGGGCGCCAGGAGTGAAATAGACATCGATTTCTCGGACTTCGCTCGTCACATCGCGGCCGATATTGACTGTGCCGATGGGAGAGAGCATTTCTTCCAGGTATTCTTTGGCAAAGCGATCGTGAATGAATCGCGTCATGGAATTTATGATTGATTTTTATCACTGCATTTTATCATCATTTAATCGCTATGCGATTTCTGAGTTTAAAACAACATTCATTGCCGCTTTCCTGTTAAAAAAATTGTTAGGTGCGATCACGCTGCCAGTTGGGTAAGTTCGTCCGATCGCTCTCTACTTACCTCCCAACCCCACGCCCAGTCCAGAAATTTGCCATAATAGTCTCAATGCCCAATTATACAACTACAGGCTAATTCTATGGACGGAAACACCGCATTTATCCTAAAAGTATTTTTGATGTCGATCGCCCTCTCCCTCACCATCAAATACGGCGGGCCCATTCTGTCTATACCCTCTACCGCTGCGATCGCCCTAATCGCCGTGTTTACCTGTACTATTATCCTTGCCGCACTGCTAAGCTGGCGATCGTTCAACATACTAAAATCAAGTTAATCATAGGAAAATAGCTTAACCAGAAATCCCCCTCCTAAACTCTCTCATCGCTTCCACACTCGAAGCCATCAGCAAGCAGCGACACAGTAAATTAATATCTAAATCTGGCAAAACAACACTTGAAGAAATTTTTTCATAACCCTCAGAACCCAAGCGATACATAGCCAATACACCATCCTCCCAGAACCAGACTTCAGCAACTCCCAATACTCCATAGCGCTGCAATTTTTTGACAGTACCGCTAGTGAAGATAACCTCTACAGATAAGTCGGGAGGGGTTCCAGTTGACCTACCAATAAGATATGATTCGTCAGCTTGTGCTGAAGCTTCGCCTTCTATTTCTAGAGTCCGGCTTCCTGTAGGTTTAAATTCAATATTTTTGATGTCAAAGTAAAGAGCCAAAAGAATAGTGAGGGTGCGACTAATCGCTTCGTGGTCTTCCGAAACTGCCAAGATTTCTACCTCTCCTCTGTAATAAAACAACCTGATGCCAGGGGATTCAGAAAACCCCTGTTCAATTAGCTTGAACTGTTGCCAGCTAATCCCGGAATGAATGAACCGTTGTTCTAGTGGCTGTAAGAGTGTCTGTGTCATCATGGGAACCTCAATCAAGTTCTGGGTTTAAAACAACATTCATCGCCTCTTTCCTGTTAAAAACTCTAAGGCGCGATCGCAGCCGCAACACAATACTTGCGATAATAGTCTCAATGCCTCATTATACAACCAACTACCATATCCATGAACGCCAACATCAGCCCCATCATCAAAGTATTCACCCTATCCGCCGCCCTTTCCCTGGCCATCAAGTATGCAGGGCCTAGCTTATCCATCCCCTCTACGGACCTCAACGCCCTAATCGCCGTCTTTACGCCCAGTATCATCCTAGCTGCTATCCTCGGCTGGCGATCGCGCCAACAGCAGCAGTAGAGACGCCATCCAAAAATGCGATCTACACTAGGTCTAATACCAATTCAATGTGAAGTTGCACATATCTCGATCCCCCTCGCATACCCCCTACTCCCCCTGATTGTTGGGGAGTAGGGGTTGACTTTGAGAAGAATCTTGTCCCCCCCTTAGTAGGGGCGGTGCCAAGAGTGCCCGCCCTCTTGGCTAGGGGGGATCGGATTCTATGCAACCTCATAAAAAATTGGTATAAAGACTGTGTTTTTACCAAAATCTTAATTCCCCGTACAGCTATCGAAACCAAAGTTGAGGCACTCACCATGATTCAAATCATACCTGAATTAGTAACATTCGATGAATTCATTGACTGGTATCCTGAAAATTCAGAACACCACTATGAACTACACAATGGAGAAATTGTTGAGATGCCAAAAGCAACAGGCAAACATTCTAAACTAACAGGTTTTCTGCTAGCGGATCTATACTTTGAAATCCGAAGGCTACAACTGCCATATTTTATCCCCAAAGAATGCGTCATCAAACCCATGCGCGAGGAATCGGGATATGAACCAGATATTATTGTACTTAACGAACAAACCATTGGAAACGAGCCGCGATGGGAGAAATCATCAATTATCACAATGGGATCATCAGTCCCCCTAATCGTCGAGGTAACTAGCACTAATTGGGGTGATGATTATGCCCTAAAGCTTGAGGCATATGAGTCAATGGGTATTCAAGAATATTGGATTATAGACTATCTAGGATTGGGCGGCAGACGGTTTATTGGCAACCCCAAACAACCCACTTTTTCGGTTTACCAACTAATTGACGGGGAATACCAAGTCAAACTGTTCAGAGGCAGCGAGGGTATTGAGTCCCCAACTTTCCCGGAATTGAAGCTGACAGCGCAGCAGGTGTTCGCCAAAGGGAATTGAGGAGGCTGCTTATGCTGATGTCCGAGTAGGGGTATCGGATTAAAGATGCGATCGCGCCCATCTGCTGTATCTTGTATACAGGCGATTCATCGCGTCTGGGCTGCAGAGCAATTAGCCAGCAGTAATTCCCCATACCCTATTCCTCAATCTAAAATCTAAAATCTAAAATCTAAAATCTAATGAAGCTAGGACAGTGGATGGGCTTATTAGCCCTCATCGCATCTTGTTACATCCTGTGGCAAATCAGGCAGGCCCTACTGCTGCTGTTTGCCGCCGTCGTCTTAGCCACAGCCTTAAACAGACTAGCACGCTACTTGCAAAAATTCGGACTCAAAAGATCGATCGCCGTACTCTTATCCGTTAGCTTCCTAGTCCTCATCTTCGTAGGATTATTCCTAATCATTGTACCACCATTTGCCCAACAGTTTCAACAACTTACCCAAAGAGCCCCTCAAGGAATAGCAAAATTAAATGAGTGGATCGATCAGATTGAATCTCGCTTTTCTGGACAAATGGGTCAGCGACTACCGAATCTTGATATTAACGACATTATCCAACAACTGCAACCCCTATTCAACCAACTCGTCGGCGGTGCAGGAGCCTTTGTTGGCAACACATTAGGCGTTATACTCAGCTTTTTGCTAGTCATAGTTTTGACATTGATGACATTAGCAGAACCTTTATCTTACCGCAAAGCATTTATCCAACTATTTCCCTCTTTTTATCGGCGGCGAATCGAGGGTATCTTAGATGAATGCGAAATAGCCCTCGGTCGATGGGTAATCGGTGCTTTAATTAGCATGAGCGTCATCACTTTCCTGAGTTTAATTGGTTTGTCAGTATTGCAAGTTCCCCTAGCTCTAGCCCACGCTGTTTTAGCTGGTTTGCTGAACTTAATACCCAATATCGGACCAGGTTTGAGCGTCATTCCCCCAGTGACGATCGCACTTTTAGACTCTCCCTTAAAAGCCGGTTTTGTACTCATCCTCTACTTTCTAATTCAACAATTTGAAAGCAACCTCCTCACCCCTTACGTTATGGCGCAGCAAGTAGCACTACTGCCAGCAGTAACATTAATAGCTCAAGTATTCTTCGCCACCTTCTTTGGATTTTTAGGCTTACTGCTAGCTCTCCCCCTCACCGTTGTAGCTCAAGTTTGGATTAGGGAAGTCCTAATTAAAGATATTCTCAACCAGTGGAGTGCCAGCCCTAAAACCTTAGCAGCAATCGATTCGGCTATCCATGAAGAATATGAATCTATAGAAGTCGCCGAAAGCCGACCCGAAAAGTTGCCAAAACACAAACCCGACATCCCAGATAATGTAGAAAATGACACTCCTGAAAATCAATAGTTAAGGTTTGTAATGACTTCAGTTCTTATTCATTCCCAGTTAGAGGACAGAAGTATTCTCTACAAACTTAGTAAATTTGTGGTACGAATACCCTCAACTAACTATCTTCAAGCCTCGCATTTTCTACCGTATCTCTGCGGGCGCTAAAAATTTGTTTAACCGTCAAATTCAACGGCAAAAATGGGGGTGACACAACCCTATCACGGCCCCGAAACTGACTTTGATACTCACCGTCAACAAACTGGTAAACAGAAAAAGTAGGTTGTTTAGGATTGCCAATATAGCGTCGCCCGCCAAGTCCCAAATAGTCCGCAATCCAGTATTCAGAAATGCCCAAAGCTTCGTAGTCAACCAATTTGTAGCCGTAATCATCCCGCCAATTGGTACTGACAACTGCGACAATTAGCCGGACAGAACTACCCATTGTAATGATAGATTACTTTTTCCATCTCGGTTCGCTGTCCGTCCCTTGCCTGTCCAAAACGATCGCATCCGGTTCGCAACCAGATAGCCCGTTATCAGCTTTGACAACGCATTCTTTGGGAACGAAGTAAGGAAGTCCTAGTCGTCTGATTTCAAAGTTGAGTTCAGCGACAAGGAAGCCCGCTACTTCTGAATGTTCTCCGGTTGCTTTAGGCGTCTCAACAATAGTTCCATTTTGCAGTTCGTAACGGTTAAGCGAATTTTCAGGATACCAGTCAATAAATTCATCGAAGGTGACTGGTTTTAATATCGCTTGAGTCATGGCGATCGCTCTTTATTTGATTTATGATATTGTTATTGTATCCGTTAGAATTTACATCTTGGCTCATTATCAAGAACAGGCTTTTCGGCCTGTTCCACAAAGAGTGAATTTTCTTGTGGAACAGGCCGAAAAGCCTGTTCATAAAAGGCTTATTGAGAATGGTGCAACTTCTCAGTTATAATATATTGCTTTTATCTCAAACAACCAGCTCGATCGACAATCCATCAATCTAAAATCAATCCCAAATCAAAATCACTCCAAAATCAATCTATTCAAAATCTAAAATCTAAAATCTAAAATCTAAAATATATGAGATCGATCGACGAAATCAACGATAAAATCAGCCAGGGCAAAGCCACAGTCTGGACAATCGAAGAACTCAAAACAAGAGTTCAAGAAACCAGCATTACCCAAGCAGCCAAAGAAGTCGATGTGATTACCACCGGCACCTTCGAGCCGATGGAATCCTCCGGTGCAATCATCAACCTCGGCCATACCGACCCCCCGATAAAAATCCGCCAGTGCTGGCTAGACGGCGTTTTAGCCTACTCCGGCTTCGGGGCAGTAGACCTGTACCTGGGAGCCACCCAAGTAGCCGAAGACGGCGAAGAATCCCGCGAACGGGGCGGCGGACACGTCATCGAAGACTTAATAGCCGGCAAACCCGTGCAGTTGCGAGCCTTGGGGCAAGTAACAGACTGCTACCCCCGCGCCTCCTTTGAAACCACGATTACCCGCGATACAATCAACCAGTTTTATTTATTCAATCCCCGCAACGCATATCAAAACTTTATTGTTGGCGTCAACGGGGGCGATCGTCCGCTGTTCACCTACCTCGGCCCCCTGCAACCAAACCTCGGCAACGCCGTCTACTCGAACCTTGGAGCCATGTCTCCCCTGCTCAACGACCCCGACCTCGAAATCATCGGCATCGGCACCCGCATCTTCCTAGGAGGCGCCACCGGCTACATCACCTGGGAAGGAACCCAGCACTTCCCGCTGCAAAAACGCCAGCCCAACCGCACCCCCATCGGCCCAGCCGCCACCCTCGCACTCATCGGCGACGCGAAACAGATGAACTCGAAATGGGTGCGCGGCTGCTACTTCAAAAACTACGGCCCATCCCTGATGCTGGGAGTCGGCATCCCCTTTCCCGTCTTAAACGAAACAGTCGTCGCCCACTGTGCAGTATCAGACAAAAAAATAGTAGCGCCGGTGGTAGATTTCTCTATCCCCCGGCGCGTTCGTCCCACATTCGGTTTAGTTAGTTACGCTCAATTAAAGACTGGCCGCATCTTGATAGAGGGCAAACCTGTGCGGGCCGCCCCCCTTGCGAGTATGTTTCTCTCCCGACAAGTAGCATTGGAATTGAAGCAGCAAATTGAAGCGGGTCAATTTACCCTCACGGCCCCAGTTGCTCCCCTACCCACCGACAGAGTATTTCTCCCGCAAGATTTGTGGGGCGCCCAAGTCCGGCTCGAATAAAGGATTTTAGATTATTTGTGGACGCACCAGGTCCCAGAAACCGGGTTTCTTGTCGCCAGCGCGGGCCTGAAAGCTTGGGTGGTTGGTCAAGAAACCCGGTTTCTACTCCCGGCGAGTGCGTCCAGGATTCTAGATTTTCGATTGAAGAATTCTGGTAAAAAACTGCACACATGGGAAACTGATGCACTCACCTAAAATCTAAAATCTAAAATCTAAAATCTAAAATCTAAAATTGGTTCATTCCTCGATCGGCTTAGGCTTCTTAACCGGCTTAGGAAGAGGTTCCTTCGGGACAGGCGGTGGTGCTGCTGCTGCGGATTTGATGGTAGGACGCCCTACAGGAGCACCGTCACCGCTGGGCCTAGGAGTAAAGGGACGCTTCCCTCCCCCTCCTTTGAAGCCGCCTGGCTTCTTGCTGCCAGGGGGGAATTTCCGCTTTTTAATCGGCAGGGCACCAATATTATTAGCCTGCTCAATCATCAGACTCTCAGCTTTCAATTTGACGTGGAAATCCCAAAAAAACCCGATCGCCTTTGTAGCTAAATCTCCCTTGAGTTTCAACTTAAAAAACTTCATCTTGTCGTCATTCTTGCGGGGAGCTTGCTTGATTTTGACGATGACATACTTTTCTTCGTCTTGGGATTGATAAATCACCTCACCTCTAATCGAAAAATAGCCATCTTCAACATCAGGTTCCGAGGGAGGCAAAGATGCGGTCGATGCTTCGCCGCTAGCCTCAATCTCCGCTGCTTCCTGATTTTCCTCATCAGAGGACAGTTCGGGAGGTTTCTTGAGCGTTTCCGGCTCCCAAACTCCCATAATCTGGGCGTGCAAGTTGCCGTCTTCTTGCCTGGTGCGGGGATAGACCACCCACAAGTGTTCTTGTTCCAGCTCCAGGTGATTTTTGACTAAACTCATGACTCTACCCAGCAAAACTGCGTCGATGGCAGTTCCGTCGGCAGCTATCAGCATACCCCGGGTGAATTGCTCTTCTGATGGCGTGTAGCGGCCCCGCACCAAACCAACAGCTCGGTACTGTCTGGGTTCGCTGGGGGGGGGAATGGGATGTTGGCGCATGACGGAGGGTATGTCCTCAGCGGCCTGACTTTCGTTAGCGGCAGGCTCGGCGTTTGCGGGCGGTACGACTGCTAGGGCTGGAGTATCGCTGACAGGTGTCGAAGACGCTGCAGGCGCGGGGGGTGCAGGAGCCTTGCTGGGCTGGTCTTGTGGCTTTGTTTTGTCCTTGTCGGGGGCAGAACTGTAGCGTGGTCGTTGCAGCCTATCCTTGGACGCTGGGGCGTCTGTTGGTGTTGCGGGTTGATTTGGGTCAACAGGTGCAGCCAACGCCGAAGGCACCGAACTTTCGTCTGGTGTCTCAGCAATGGAATCTGTATCTTTAGGCGGATTGACGGCCTGTTCGCTCGGCTGATCCTTGCGATTTGAAGTAGATTTGGACGATTTGGAAGACCGGTTGGGAGAGGGGTTCATAAAAACTCCTTGCAGCGGAGACACATCCCTTAAGGGAAATTAGGAATAAACTGAAGAAACTGCTTTAAAAACTACTAGCACCTGACAGGCGGGCTTGCGCCCGGAGGTCTGGTTGTGACCCGTCAACGCCAACTTTCAACGCTACGAGTGCCGATCGGTTCGCTGGCTGCTACAATCCTTGCGAGCAAGGACTTTGGCAGTTGCTGACCGATCGATCGCCGATCGCGCCCAGGTGGAGTTGCTGGCTAATAGCATTTAGGATATTCAGCTTGCCTATTTTACTTAATCCAATTACCTAACGGCCTGATCCGCCATATTTTCGGTAATTTTTAGCTTGACCATACTAAATTGGACAGACACCGCAGTCCTTGGGGCTGCGGGTCTGAGTGTCCAAAATTGTTTAGCTAGCATGGAGTTGTGGGTCTGTTACCGGAAAACGAGAGGAAAGCCCCCGACTTCAGGCGTGGGGATGAATTCGGCAGCGGATGCGGCCGCCTACAGTCTTAGAAAAATCCTGGTTGATTTCTAAAAGCATGATATGATTATATCATGCTAACAGTAACTCACGAGTACAAACTACGTCCGACCAAATCTCAAGTTCAAATATTTGAGATTTGGTTGTCTGTTTGTCGTCAGGTTTATAACTATGCCTTGCGAGAACGGAAAGATTGGGTTAATTCTCGTAAGTCTTCTGTTAATGCTTGTTCGATAATTGGTGAGTATATTATCTCACCGGATACTCCTAGACCAACCTATGCTAGTCAGTGCAAAGGTTTGGCAGAAGCTAAGAAGCATTGTCCCGAATTAAAGACCCCTCCCAAGCAAGTATTGCAGCAAACTTTAAAGGTTTTAGAGTCGGCATTTGTGGCAATGTGGGATAGAGGGCATGGGTTTCCTCGCTTCAAAAAACGGATGCGATCGTTTGTTTTCCCGGCTGTTAAGGATGCAGCAGTGGAGAAGGGAAAGGTTAACCTGCCGTCTATTGGGTGGGTAAGGATGAAAATGTCTAGACCCACACCAGAGGGTTTTATACTCAAGCAAATTAGAGTAGTTAAAAGGGCATCAGGATATTTTGTCATGCTGACCTACCAGTTAGCAGTCAACCTGCCCGCTCGCCCACCGTCAGGACATCCATTAGGGGTAGATATTGGGCTTGACAAATACCTCGCAACTTCAGATGGAGAATTAGTCAACAGACCGAGATTTTTTCAGGCACTTCACCGCGAGTTGAAATCACTGCAACGAAGATTAAAGCATCAAAGAAAAGGGTCTAATAATTGGCTTGATATCCAGAAAAAGATTGCTAGAATTCATCAAAAAATCAGTGATACCAGAAAGGATTGGCACTATAAATTAGCTCATCGGTTATGTGACCAAGCAGGAATGATATTCGTTGAGGATATCAATTTTAAGGCTTGGGCAAAGGGGATGTTCGGTAAACATACTCTCGATGCAGCCTATGGTCAATTCTTCTCGATTCTGTCTCATGTGTGTTGGAAGCGCGGGGTGTATTTTGCTCGTGTTGATAAAAACTATACGAGTCAAATTTGCCCCCAATGTGGAACCCATACTGGTAAGAAAACCTTGGATGTCAGAATCCATAGTTGTCAGTCGTGCGGGTACACCACTGATCGCGATACAGCAGCAGCACAAGTAATTAGAGACAGAGGTATCCTTGCGGTCGGGCAGCCCGTGAGTAAAACTGCTTCTGGAGGCGTTCTATCGGGGATCGATAGTAATATCGGTCTAGAGTCGAGCCTGTGAGAGAAGAATCCCCCGCATTGTATGCGTGGGGAGTGTCAACATATTAGCTGCAAGTAAAAGGCTGCTTTGTCCGTTCGGACTATGAAGTTAAAAACGTTTACGGTTGCACCGATCGAGCTAAATGGCAGATGCCCCCCGGCGATGCCTTAATTCTTAGAAAATAGTAGATTTTAAGCTGGGATAGTTGAATTATGGAAAAAGCAAACAAGCGTCGTGGGTTGATTACTGTGGTGGTGGTGCTGTCGCTCATCGCTTTTTTGGGATTTTCCCTTGTGCCAATTTTAAACAGTATTCTCCAGGCCAGCCAAGCGCAAAGTCGATCGACTCCAACGCCTACTCAGACGGCGCAGTCTGGGGAGAAGCAATCAGAGTTGCTGCAAGCTCAGGCGAGGGGATACGAATTGGTTTTGCAGCGGGAACCTGACAATGTAACGGCTTTGCGGGGATTGTTGCAGGTGCGACTGGAGTTGATCGGGCAAGGAGTGGGCGACATTAAGGATGCGATCGCTCCTTTGGAAAAGTTGGCTTCGCTGAATCCTGAGACTACTGAATACGGGATTTTGCTGGCTCAGGCTAAGGAACGCACGGGCGATCGCGAAGGGGCTGCTCAAGCTTACAGGTCAATTTTAGCGTCTAAGCCTGGGGAAATTAAGGCTTTGCAGGGGTTGGTGAATTTGTTGCTAGTGCAGCAGCGGCCGGAAGCTGCGATCGGACTGCTGCAAGATACGCTGAAGGCGGCTCCGGCTGCAAATCTAGCGAAACCGGAAAGTGTGGATGTAACTTCAGTGCAGTTGATTTTGGGACAGGTTTATGCTGTGCAGAAGCGCTACGAGGAGGCGATCGCGATTTACGACGAATCTGCTAAGGCTAATCCGAAAGATTTTCGCCCGACTTTAGGAAAGGCGATCGTGCTGAAGGAACAGGGCAAAACAGATGAGGCAAAAACGCTGTTCGATCGAGCTAGTGAGTTAGCTCCTCCTAACTATAAAGACCAAATAAATCAGTTAGCTAGTGGCACTCCTTCGCCTTCTCCTGCGGCTACGACGACTCCCGAACCGGCTGCTTCTCCTAGTCCTGAAGGTGCGCTACCGAAACCTTAAGGAAAGTTCTAAGTAAAAGAGTTTTGACTTGTCAGTGAAAAAGTATTAAGTTAAAAACTTAATACTTTAAACTCAAAATTACTGGCTTTTTTCCTAATTACGCAGAACTTATGAAAAGAAACCCGGTTTCTACGATTAATCTTGGTTGAACGACGATAGATACAGGTCGAAACCGGGTTTATAAGTCCTCGCGGGGAGCGTCTTTTTACCGATTACCAATTACTAATTACCAATTATGTAAGACCTCGGAGGGAATTATGACCCAAAGCGTTGACCGCGTTGTTCTACCTCCTGCTTTTCCAGACCACACTCAATTACCAGACTCCGACGGTATTTTTGTTAAAAATTTTCAGGAACACCCGCAAAGTTTAATTTTAACTGATTCGATCGGGCAAATTTTGCAGCAGCGGCATCCAGACGGACAATATGCGATCGGTCAAGACTGCGGCATTTACTGGCGAGAAACCGAGCCGCCGGAAAAAGGTGCAGAAGCTCCTGATTGGTTTTATGTTCCCAATGTACCTCCTAATTTAGACGGTCAAATTCGCCGTTCCTACGTGCTGTGGCGAGAACACATAGCACCGTTAATTGCTTTGGAATTTGCGAGCGGCAACGGTGATGAAGAGCGCGAACGTACTCCTTTATCTCGCACTGATGAAGGGGTAATAACGAAACCGGGCAAGTTTTGGGTGTACGAACAGGTGATGCGAATTCCCTATTACGGCATCTATGAAATTAACAGCGGTCGATTAGAAGTTTATCGGTTGATGGAGGGGTATTATCAACTGTTAGAACTCAATCAACGCGGCCATTTTCCCATTGCATCTTTAGGCATAGAATTGGGACTTTGGCAAGGTAGTTATCAAAATCAAAGTATGCTTTGGCTGCGCTGGTGGGACGAGGAAGGTAATTTGCTATTGATTGGCGATGAAAGAGCAGAATTAGAGAGATTGCGAGGGGCACAACAGCGGGAAAGAGCCGAGAGTGCAGAACAGGCACGACAAGCTGAATTTCAGGCAAGAAGGGATGCAATTCCCCGGTTGTTGGGAATGGGTTTGAGTGCGGAACAAGTGGCGGAGGCGTTAAGTTTATCCGTCGAAGAAGTGACGGAGAATGCTGGAGAGTGACATAGCGGGAGAGAATGGGGGAAAAGGGCGATCGGTCTTAATAGACTTCATCATGAGAACCCATTTTGAGCAATAAAATAGCTTCCTCATCATCTTCGGGATCGGTCACAAACTCAAATAAAATCCGATAATCGTAATCTATTGAACACGACCAGATACCCGATAAATCTCCTGTCAGTTTGTGAGTTCGCAAGCTGGGGTTAAAGCAGTCTTCAGACAAAAGTTCTAGAGTAGCTTCAATTAAAAGGCGAAGCTGAGGATTTTTACGAACTAACTTTTTGAAAGTACGAATAGATTTTGGAGTCCAACCAATTTTCATCAATCATCCAACTCCGCCATAAAATCCGCTACCGACCCAAATTTAGCATTGCCCTCAGCATACTCTTGACGAACTTCTGCTACTTCCTTGAGTAATTCATTTCGTCGCTGTTGTCGCAGACGATTCTGAAGAATATCTAGAAGCATAGCTTGATCTTCTAATGATAAAACTTCTACAGCTTCAAGAGCTTGCTGGAATTGAGATGTCTGTGTCGTTTTACTCATATATTATTTTTAACTGTTTATAACCACGATATTTTTTATTTATTTTAGCAAGACTTATCCTAAGCTAGCATTTTTTAGTTGTGATGTGGAGAATTTCCCTGATGAGTTTCAAATTAATTATAAATTATTTTAGCAACATAGTACCATCAGGCATAACAGTATTGCAAAAGATAGTCATGCTAGTCTGAGCATCACTCAAATTAGCTTGTTCGAGGTCAGCATCAGTTAAATCGGTATAATCTAAATTAGCACCTTCTAAATTGGCTTGGAAGAGGATAGCCCCACTTAAATTAGCGCCCCTCAGATTTGTAAAACTCAAATCAGCCTCACTTAAATCAGCCTCACTTAGATCGGCATTTGTCAAATCAATCCCCTTCAAATTAGCTCCAACCCCGATATAAATTCCACCTGAATGAGGAGTAAATGTATCGTCAAAAGTAGTTTCTGAGTCGTAAAGAAATCTATTGAGATTTACGTACTCCAACTGAGTTCCGCTCAAGTCAGCCCCCATCAGATTTGTACCTTCTAAGGAACCATCAAATAATCCAATATCTCGCAAATCAGCCTCTCTCAAGTTAGCACCATTGAACAAGGCGGAAGTTGTTTGAGTTCCTCTTAAGTTCGCTCCTTTCAAACAGGCATTATACAAACTAGATTCATATAGTTTAACACCTCTCATGTCGGCGTTAGTCAAATTAGCCCCTTCCAAGTTGCTTTCACTCAAATCGGCTTCGACTAAGCTAGCATTCTCCAGGTTAATTCCTTCTAGCTCAGCACTATCTAGCCTTGCATTATCCAAAACTGCTCCTTCCAGATTAGCACCCTGCAACCGAGCGGAGTAGAGATTAGCACTATGCAAGTTAATTCCTTCTAAATTGGCATCGTGCAATTTCGCTCCCTCCAAATTGACTCCTTTAAAGTTCCTCTCTCCAGCAGAGTACCGCTGCAACAATTCTTCAGAGTTCATGATTTACAGCAGATTAATTGCTTGTCGGTGCGGTATAACTTCAAAAACTTGGGAATTATACCCTATCAAAGCATTATAACACTACCAAGTTTACAGTCATATCTCAAAGTTGAATAAATGACCAAGTTAGTAGATTATGTTTACTTCTCTGACCAGACTATTAGTAAGGTGGGCAATGCCCACCCTACAAATTAATACTTCCTCTCCTGCGGCTCAAACATCGTAATCGCCACCGGCATATAAGCCAAATCAATCCCCGCCGGCGAATAATACGCCATTGTATGCTTCAAGAAATTCCCATCATCGCGCTCAGTAAAATCTTCCCGCGAATGAGCTCCCCGACTTTCCTGCCGATTCAAAGCAGAAGTTAAAATCATTTTCCCGACTATTATCAAACTCCGCAACTCCAAAGCTTCCACAATTTCCGTATTCCACAACTTGCCTTTATCATCTAAGTAAACCTCCTCATATTGTCGCTCTAAATCCTCCAATTTCTTTAAACCTTCCTGCATCAATTCGGCGCTACGAAATACACCACAATACTCAGTCATAGTATCTTGATACTGCTGCCGGATTTGATTGATGCGGTATTTTCCGGGACGTTCTAAAAGTGCTTGAATTTGCTCTTTTGCTTCCATAATGTAACGCTGTTCGTCTACTGTCGGCAACTTGCGATTTTGTACGAATTGTGCTATGGTTGCGCCAGTAACTTTGCCGTAAACGACGCATTCCAAAAGCGAATTGCTGCCCAAACGGTTGGCGCCGTGAACCGATACGCAAGCTGCTTCGCCGGCTGCAAAGAAACCGTCTACCAAACTGTCAGGACTGCTGCGAACTTGCCCGCTAACATTAGTAGGAATTCCCCCCATTGAATAGTGAACAGTAGGGCGCACGGGCATCGGCTGATTTACCGCATCAATTCCTAACAAACGGTGGGCTTCTTCCCAAGCAAAAGGAATTTTGCTCATAATTTTTTCGCGTCCCATGTGCCGCAAATCGAGGTAGATAAAGGGGCCGCCGGCACTACCATCAACATTAATCCCTCGGCCGGCGCGAATTTCTATGGAAATTGACCGCGAGGTGATATCTCTGGGCGCTAATTCCATCCGCGACGGCGCATAATTTGCCATAAATCGATCGCCCTCTGAATTAATCAAATAAGCGCCTTCGCCCCGCACAGCCTCGGAAATCAACACTCCCACGGGATACAAACCAGTCGGGTGAAACTGCACAAACTCCATATCTTCCAGCGGCAATCCAGCTAAAGCCGTCATCGCCAAACCGTCTCCCGTCGAGGCATAATCGTTGGACGTAGTATTGTAAACTCGGCCGTAACCCCCCGTGGCAAACATCACCGCCTTAGCGCGCACGACCTCAATTTGACCGTCTAGCAGGCTGTACATAACTACGCCCTTGGCTTGGCCTTCTTCCAAAATCAGGCGCGTAACATACCACTCCTGATAGATGTGAACTCCGCAGCGGCGCAGATTGTTGACTAATTCGTGGAGGATGGCGTGACCGGTTTTGTCGGCGGCGTAACAGGTGCGGCGGTGGGAATGTCCGCCGAAAGCGCGTTGGGCAATTCTGCCATCTGGGAGGCGAGAAAAGAGGACTCCCATGTGTTCTAAATCTATGACTACACCGGGTGCTTCGCGGGTGAGGATTTCTACCGCGTCTTGGTCTGCTAAATAGTCGGAACCTTTTACTGTGTCGAAGGCGTGGGCTTTCCAACTGTCTTCGGGATCGACATTTTGGAGGCTGGAGGCCATCCCACCTTGGGCTGCGACGGAGTGCGATCGAATCGGGTGAGTTTTAGCGACGACAGCTACCTTTAAACTGGGGTCAGTCCGAGCAATTTCTACTGCGGCGCGGCAACCTGCTAAACCGCCGCCTACAATGATTACGTCGTGTTCTAGCATCTTTTTGAATTATTTTGAGTGTTCTGCTCAACTTATCGTGACGCAAAAAAAAACTTCCCACCAAAAGAGCAGGAAGTTTTTTAACTTTTGATTTGAATGGGAAATCAAAAGTTAAAATTTCACATTGGACTAGCCGGCGCTTTCGATAGGCTGCTGAGTGGACTGATTTCCCGTTGCAGAAGGTTGAGTTTCCGTACCGGGTTCTACAGCAAGCACTTCAATGTTATTTAGCAGAGTTGTAACGAAAGCAAACAGCAAGAAGGGCAGAGACAGCACTAAAATCAAGCCGACGGTAGCCAAGGCGAAGATTTGGCGGGCGCTACTCCACAAGGCGAGTGCCGACGCTAGACTTAGGAAGATGACTATCAGCCAAACAATGATTTGACCGTAAATGTCGCCAAAGGTGAGCGTACATTTAAGGCGATAGTTTTGGATGTTATTCATTTGATGCCTCGCGAGATTGCTATTACGACTTGTCCAAAAATACTTTGACAGTGTGTCAATGGCCACTGTAAATTTCTAAGTTTAGCTGCCGCAACCTGGTTTTAGGGCTGTTTTAAACATTTTTATAGAAGTTTGCAACAACACTTTATGAATTTTTGTTTCTGACTGGGAAATTTGGCCGAAACAAGACTTACGCACTCCGACAAAGAAACCGGGTTTTTTACTGTTTTGGCGGGCTGTAACGCGTCTTTTCGCAAAAAACCCGGTTTCTGGCAACCCCTGCGTCCAGGACTAAGCTGTTCTGAATCTAAATCGTATTTTTTGTGCGGGCTATAAGCCCAACCCCTACTCCCCACAAGAACTTTATCAAATTTTAGTTCACAGTTTAAATGTCCAACAGCTTACGAAACAAAGGCACAAGGGGAAAGTCTACTTTTTGAGGGAGCCCCGACTTGGTAAAGAAATGTTAAGCTGCGTGGGAATGGAATCAACCTTTATAGCGTCGCACCTGTCTTTTCGCCCATGTCTTCAGAGAGCAAATTGCTGATTTCGCGCTGTTTCCTGGCTGGTTTAGGAACGCAGATGTTTATGTACCGCGAAGACCGGATTCCCCAAGAGAGTCCGGTGCTGGTTGTGAGCAATCACCGCAGTTTCTTAGATCCTGTGCTGCTGACGGCGGCTTTGGGTCGATCGATCCGCTTTGCTTGTCATCATTACATGGGTCAAGTTCCGGTGATGAGGGAAGTGGTCACGACTTTCGGCGCTTTCCCCTTGGAAGCACCAGAACACCGACAGCAGCATTTTTTCTCTCAAGCAACAGCGCTACTGCAAGGCGGGGAGATGGTGGGGGTGTTTCCAGAGGGTGCAGAACCGATGGTGAAGCTGACTGGTCCGAATACTGTGGGGAAGTTTCAGCGGGGATTTGCTCATTTGGCTTTGCGGGCGCCGGTGCGGGATTTGGCAGTTTTGCCGGTGGCGATTAGTTCCTTTGAGGAACAGTCAATACGATCGGGTGTACCGCTCAAGTTGTTGAGTTTGTTTGATCCTTCGGAACCGCTGTTCGATCGATCTGGGTGGCATCCTATGATAATTTATCAGCGAGTTAATGTTTTAATCGGTCGCCCTTACAGGATTACTGTCGAGAGACAGCAGCAATATCGAGGCAAAAAAGCCAAAGCAGTTGTTGCTGAACTCACAGACCACTGTCAGGGAGAAATTGCAGAATTACTCCAACGACGTTGTTTGTAAGTTTGTTGACTGTTGACTGTTGACTGTGGGCTGGTGTCAGATTTCCCATCTAAAATCTAAAATCTAAAATCTAAAATCGATTGACTTGAATCATGGCAAATGCTAACAATAAGGTTCGTTTCCTAACCCCCAAACCCCCGAAACCCGATCGCCCTTTATTTGTATTTTTGCCCGGTATGGACGGGGGCGGTTTGCTGCTGCGCTCCCAAATTCCTAAATTAGCCAATCATTTCGACATTCGTTGCTTAACTTTACCTGCGGACGATACGCCTAGCTGGGATGTACTGGTTAGCGAAACAATTGCCTTAATTGAAGCCGAAAAGCAAGCCGGAAAGCCGAAGCGGCCGGTTTATCTGTGCGGCGAGTCATTTGGGGGGTGTTTAGCGATGAAAGTTGTGTTAGAAGCTCCCCAATTGTGCGATCGATTAATATTAGTCAATCCAGCTTCTTCGTTTCGACAGCAGCCTTGGGTGCAGTGGGGATCGTACCTGACTCAGTGGCTGCCGGCTAACCTTTATCCGCTGTCGGTAATCGGTCTATTGCCGATATTAGCATCATTAGGAAAGATTGGGCGCGACGATCGGCGAGCTTTACTAGAAGCGATGCAAGCAGTACCGCAAAATACGTCGGTGTGGAGATTGGCTTTAGTGCGATCGTTTAATGTGGACGAAAATCAGTTGCGCGGCATCAAACAGCCGACGCTAGTAATTGCTAGCGGTGCCGATCGGCTGCTGCCTTCCCTAGTAGAAGCGAAGCTTTTAGTCAAGGTAATTCCCAAGGCTCAAATGGTGCTGCTGGCTAACAGCGGTCATGCTTGTTTGTTAGAAACCGATGTTAACCTTTACGGCATTATGCAAGCTCGCAATTTTTTGACTAAATCCGAAGAAAATCGGTCATTAGTCAGCAGTCAATAGTCAATAGTCATTGGGCATGGGGCATGGGGCATTGGGCATCTCCGAAAAACAATCTTATCGGCATCAGCAATTAGCAATTAAGTAGATGAGTGGGAAAATACATAAGTATGTCATAGCTGCATGAAACGAAGTGAAACGAAGCAATCGCAATGGTTCTGGCAGATTTACATTCCGTTACATAGCGAGGTTTCTTTGCGCCTACCTACTTAATACCTCTTGGATGTCGATGGTCAGGAACTGCAATAATAGCTTCAATTAAGTTCAGAGACTGTTGGCGAATTAAAAAAGGGTAATACCCCTCATAGGTAAAATGTAGATAGTGTAGGTTGGGTAGAGCGCGAGCGAAACCCAACTCTTTTAAAATAATGTGTTGGGTTTCGCTGACGCTCTACCCAACCTACTACATCTATGTGAGAAACACCGCGAGTGCTGGTTTTAGAGGTGAGGGGTGAAACCCTATGTGAATTCGCCAACAGTCTCTTAAGTTCATTAGCGATACACCGAGTTAGGATAGTATTTGCGATCGGGTCAGACCCGATCGCAAATACTATGATACATTTAAGTAGATGAGTGGGAAAATACATAAGTATGTCATTGTTAGTTAAACGTCGCAATTGCTTACGGTTCTAGCAGCTTTACATTCGGTTACACAGGAAGGTTTATTTGCGCCTAGCTACTTATCCTCTGACAATAAATCCACCCTGCTTTACTACTCGTGAAACATACTTAGTCTGGTCAGATTCTGACTTTTTCAAGCCTAGGCCTTTAGATGTGCGCTTCCTGACGTAATTCTTTATTCCTGCGTCGCACGTACACGAACAGATCGACTAAACTCAGGCCTATTTCTTTGCATATTTACTACCTTTACCGGATATATACCCATTCTTTTGGATATACATTGTTCTTTAGGGCTAGCCCGTAAATCTTCTATTTTTACGTCTATTCCCCCCACCCTGTCGGTGATATAAAGCAATTTTAGGTTACCCACTAAGTTATCAGTTGTCTGGAAGCAAAGCGTTATATTCCTCATATCTTTTGGCATTAAGTTCAATGTCTCTTGAGGACCGAGAGTCTTCTCTCCTAATAAAATCGTTTCTGCTAAGGCTGCACCGGCGAAACTAAAAGAGATGCCAACAGCAGCGATTAAAACTGCTGGTAATTTTTTGACAAAACTCATACGACAATACCTCGTTTGTTGAAATTTACGTTGATTGGTGGTTTTTTCTTCCCACATCTTTTAGACGTTTCCCGAGCCCAATTTAGTAATTTTTCGAGTTAGGAGCAATTTTTCTCCCCAAAAAACCCACCCTCAACCCCTAGAACCCTTCCCCTTCTTACCCTTCAACCGCCGCAAACTCTTCTCAACCTCCCCACGCGCTGGATACAACAACTGCTGACTCAATGCACTTTCATACGCCTGTATCGCCCCCAACTTATCCCTCAACCCCACCAAGGCTCTCCCTAACCAGTAGTCAGCCATAGCCCCGTTAAACCCTCTCAATTCCTGACATCCCTCACCGCCAACTTTCCACCAGCGCTGACTAGCCCCAACATCCCCCAGCACCTGGTAACTCTCCGCCAGCCACAACGCCGTCGGCACGAATTGCAGAGAAATTCCCGCTGGTAACAACTTCCATCCTTTCTCCAACGCCTCCACCGCTTCTTGATGTTTAAGCGCCAAAGCCAACACCCGCCCATGACGAAACCAAGCATCAACTAACTGCGGCTGAAGTTTTGTGCCCTGCTCAGAAACACTACATCCTCGTTCAATCTCTTTGAAATGTTCCACCAACACCCGCCCCGCAGTCGCCCAAACACTCCAACGTTCAGGAAATCGTTTCAGCATCTGTTCTGCCACAAAACGCAATTCTTCCCAGCGTTTGGCAGCCGGTAAAATTTCACACAAGACCTGATAAATTGCACAATTATGGGGATACAGTTGATAAGCATTCGCCATCATCTGTGCTGCTTTTTGATATTCTCCCGTGTCGTATAAGCACCGGCCATAGTAATACCAACCATAAGGATAATTGGGGTGTTCGGTGGTAAACTCTGCTAACACCTCCACACCTTGCCGCCAATCTCCCCGGAAAATGTGATAATAGCCCAGAGAATTGTGAGCCTCAGCCCCATGAGGAGTTTGTAGCAGTAAAGAGGTAATCATCTTTTTCGTCAGTTTCCCCTCTTCACCAGAAACTAATCTCATCTGAAGACGTTGCTCAATTTGTCGTTGCAGTACCCTAAAATCATTCGGAAATAGAGCTATAAGCTTGCTCAACTGCTCTGTTGCGGCGCTCATATCCCCCACCGCCAGATTCGCATCTTGGCTGTAAATCAACGCCACAACATCATCTGGGTTGATTGCCAAAATTTGCTCCACAGCACTGAGCACGCCAAGATGATTTTCTATCTGCTGATACACCTGTGCCAAAGCCAGCCGGTGAACGACTTTTTCAGGTTCTAAATGAGTTGCTAAATTAAAGGCAATAATTGCTTTGTCACTCTCACCCCGACAAACTGCAATCAATCCCTTGATATGATGCTGAGTCGCTGCGTTTTCGGAACACGACAAGGCTTTTTCATAGACTTCTATTGCCTCTTTTTCTCGTTTCATTAGCTGCAATAGTTTCCCTAGTTGCAGCCGCACACCCCTTAATTGCGGTTGTCGCTCAATCACTTGATGATATTCGGCAACCGCTTGTTGCCAGTCTCCCATCTGGTAAAGCAAATTAGCTAGTTCTAACCTTTTTTTCCATCCTTGGGGATATTTCTGAACATACTTACTTAAAGTGTTCAATTTCTGCTCTTGTCTAGTTGGCTTTTCTTCTAAGAAAAAGTGAACATTCATCTCTAGCCCAGAAGATTGGCAGAACTGCACCAATGATGTGGCAAAGTATCCAGACATAATTTAGACTGGCTATATATAACGGGAAATAGAATAACTTACGTTGCTCAGATTATGTCTTAGTTACTCAAACTGAACAAGCTAAAAAAGATTAATTATTATTAAGAAAAATTAATGCGATCGCGTCAATCAATGGCTCTCTAGTAAACGAAAAGCGATATCTACGACGGGCGTTGGCTACGCACTCCGAAAAAAAGCGATCGCGCCCTTCGTCGAGTGGGCAAGATCGCTTTTTATTCAAGTTTTTGAACACTGAAATAGAGCAGCACTAAGTTGGTAATTTTCTTGCTTCTCTAAATATATTGTTTAGCTCATGGTAATTTTCTTGCTTCATCAAATATATTGTTTAGCTCATCGGAGTCCTTACGGTTGGCAGATTCCCCTATATCGTCTGCCCAAACTGTTAGCATTCTAAAACATAGCTTAACTGATAACACTTTTTGAGTGTTGCAGTGATCAAATAATCTTTTCTTCCTGTCTGCTGGATTCTTCCATATCTCGTCAAATGCTTTGAACGTGTCATATCCCCCAGGTACTTTACTCAGCATATCCCTGAACTGACCAGCAATTAAATAAGTATCTGGTGTTACATTTAACTGCCTAGAGGGAATACTTTCCACAGGAAGTTTTACCGTGTCTGACTGAAACTTTTCAGAGGTAATCGAGTTGGTAGCAGCAAAACTGCTTATGGATGTAGATGACCACAGGAGACTTGCCACGAGTGCGATCTGGATTTTGCGGGATGTACTCATTTTTTGTTAAGGAAGATGCAACTAATACATGGATTTTAAGCGGTTTTCTCTGACCGCTTATTTATTAGACGTTTTTCTACCCCAATTTGGGAATTTTTCGAGTTACGAGCAAATTTTCTCCCCAAAAATCCCCCCTCAACCCCTAGAACCCTTGCTCATCTTACCTTTGAGCCGCTGTAATATCGTCTAAACTTCCCCACAGGCGGGATAAACAACGGCTGACTCAACGCACTTTCATCTCCAGACGGGAAGAGTAGTAGAGATGTAGGAATGATGGGGTAAAGTTTCCAGACATAGTACGGTGACTTGATAGCTAATTTCTTCATCCTGGCTTTTTGGGGGAATTAGTGATTCCCAATTGCATTGGGGTTGAGACTTTTCTGGCAAAGGAATTACCAACTTTAAGGGGGGCGAGGAAGAATTTAGAGGAGTATCATCTTCACCGGCCAGATATTTGGTTAAATGCCTTCGCAGAATACGTCCGGCTTTGCTCACGCATTTGCGGACGTTTTCTTCAGAGCATAGAAATAGCTTGGCAATATCTTGATAAGATTTATTTTGGTAGTGGTATAAGACAAAAGTATCGCGGATTCTGAGAGGCAAGGAGTCAATTTTGTGGTGGATATATGCCTCCCATTCTAGGTTCATAATATTAGGTTCAGTAAATTCTAAGTTAGAATAAAGTGCTGGATTATCTTCAAGTTTAATCTCGTCTATGTTTTCAATTATTAGTGCATCTCGTTTCCGTTTTCGATGCAAATCTATGCAGAAGTTATAGAGAATTTTAGTTAACCAAGCTTTAGGATATTTAATTTGACTTCCATAGTTTTGCCATTCTGTCCAGGCTTTAAGCATTGCCTGACTCAATACTTCTTCGGCATCGAGTGGGTTTGAGTTCATCCACTTGAAACAGCAATGGGAAAGATAATCTTGATGCGCCTGCCATTCTTGCCAAAAAATTATATTTTTATCTTCTGTTTCATCCGACAGGATTGATGCAGCCACTGATTGAGAAGATGACCTGATTTTTTGAGTTCTATGGCTATTGCTTTCCATTTACAGCAGATTCCACATTTATGAAGTACACCCGCCTATCGTGAGCTTCCCCGTAGGGATACTCCAAGAGCCCAAGGAGTGTCAACTTAAGGTCAAACCCATAGTCCGGCGGGGGTTGAAACCCCGGCCTCAAAGCTAAAGTCCTCTAAAAGAGGACTGAAGAGAAGAATTTTCAACTCATTAGTCCTCTTTGAGAGGACTTTAGCTATTAGACAGGGGTTTCAACCCCTGGCGGACTCCGGGCCCACAGACGAACTTGGCGGGCTTTCAGGCTTAAGTTGACACCAATGGACACTGCCGTGTCCCTACAATTCACAAACCTCGAATACGCTGTATTTCAGCTTACACGGCTCCTCCTCTTCTTATCCCGAACTCAGGTTAATTAAGATTTAGCCATTTTTGAGCGTTAAGCCGCTGGACGACCCCAAACACCATGAGGTCTAGTGTTACCTTACGCTCATCTATCAAAAAAGGCTCTAAAGTGCTGGTTTTTGTCTTATTTTCCGCGCAGGAAAAGGCTCTTTGACTTTGAATATTTTCTTGAGGAAAATACAGGTTAAATTGGCGCTCTCCTTCTTGGAATTTACCAATTACCTGCCAGCAATCCCCGGCGGAACTCATGCCAAAAACGGGGAATTTTTGCTTGGTAAAACTCACCTCTAAATCCTTAACGCCCTGCTTAGTCAAAGCAGTTTGCAAAGCGGGCAAATAATCTTGTTGAATAAATTCCGCAAAGGGCTTGTCTTCAACAGCAGGTGCTTTTTCCTTTTTAGCTTTAGCTGGGGGCTTGTCGCCTTCGGCCTTGGCTGCGGGCTTTTTAGCAGCCGCCTGGGGCTTGTCAGTGCTGGGGAAGTCGCTTGTCTCGGCTGTGTCGGAACTCGGGGCGTTCTCGATCGAAGCACTGGGAGTTTCCGATTCGCCAGCGGTAGGATTTTTCGGTTCTTCTGACATTAACGCTTCCTGGTAAAAGTGATTGGGTAAGGAGTTGGGAGTTGAGCAAGCGGGCGATCGGCTCGATCGATCGCATACTTTTTATCGAAAACCAACCTGAGAGAATGGCTAGTCAAAAAAAATTGAACTGAAAACACTCTCACAGGGCGATCGCCCGCAAACATCACAACTCTTGAGATTATTCTAAATCTCAGCGACAGCTCGTTCAATCAAACGGCGGGCGAGAGTTTGAACACCGGTGTGTTCGTAGTAGTTGGTAGTCATGTCGAGGAATGCGCCCACGTAGTCCACCTTGTCTGCTGAAATATCTACAAAATTCTGCAAGTGGCCGAGTACGTTTTGGGGAGTCAAACCTCGATCGCTCACAAAAGAGCCCATCCAGCCAGAAACCGAGTTAAAGCTTTCGCCGATAAAGCCGAGTTGGCCTGCGGGAGAGCCCCCAGGAATCATGCCACCGATCGACTTAAAGACCGAATTATCTTGCAAATCGTTCGGGGAAAGCCTCTGAATCCAAGACTGAGTTGCCATGATAAAGTCCGGGCCCAGGGGAATCAAACCGTCAAAACAAACCAAAGCAGCCATCCGCATCAGGGATTCGCCGCCGTAGTCGCCCAAGGAAGCGGCAAAATCGCCGATGCTGTCGCCGGGAAGGCCGTTGATTTGGCAAAAAGCCAGCAACTCAGTGACTAACTTCAGAGAAAGGTCGATCGTTTGAGCTTTTTCCGGCTTGGGAGTGAGATTGCCCAGCAGGGACAAAAACGGCACATTTTGGGAGACTTTGTTAGCGAGGGCAGCAGTGCCCAAAGCCTTGTCGGCACTGTCAATAGTTTGGTAGAGCCAGAGAGCGCGCTGGTAGCCCTCAGATTTATCGTTGTAGAGGTAGATGGCGCGCTCGCCAATTTGCTGGATTAAATCTTCGTCTGTTTCGCCAGTAACGGTGCGAATGGTATTTTCAAAGCCAACTAAATTGTTCCACTCGCCGGGTACCACAAAGTCAAGCGCTCGTAGGGCTTTGACAGTCATGTTGTCTTGAGGCAGTTGATCGACTAATTCAAAGACTGTTTTGCTCACAAAAAACTCCTTATGCTGGAACGAAAATCAAAGGTATTACTTTTGGCAGATTGCAAAACTTCACAGTCTCATTGTGGCAGACTTAGTTCTGATAGCGCCAGACTGGAATCGGGCGCGGAGTGCGACAAGAGACATTGCTATTTGACGCGGGCGAGGCCGCCGAGGTTAAATTTTGACAGCCAAGCTTCGCGATCGCTAGCGGTAAAAGAGGGACTGCGCGATTGAACTTTCACCTGATAGCGATTTGCCACTAAAACAGCGGTACCATTAGCACCCTGATTAACGGCGGGATAGCCACTGATTTGCTTGGTACTTTGCTTAAATTTTGCACCTGCGCTGGGGTTGCCGGCGATGTCGCTAATCGAGAGCACCGCGACATTTTTACCGTCTTTGTTCAATTTAGCTTCAGCAAAACCGGATTTTTCTTGAGCAAAAACGCGATCGAATCCACCGCCAGAAGCCGGGAAGTATTTATTTAACTTACCGCCTGCAACTGCCTTCTTGGGCAGGTTTTGATTACTAGCACTTGATTTATCAGCAGTTGTCTGCTGTGCTTTACCAGGTTTTTGGGTGCTTTCCTGCTGAGCTTTGTCCCAGCGTGATTCGGTTTGGGTTTGACCGCAGGCGGTCACTAACAGCAGTACCGAGATCAGGAATGGAGCTAAAATTCTGCGTGCGGGGGAAAATTGCATCGCTGTCTCCTCATTAGTAGGTTTCCATAACAATTGTGGCTCAGAATTTGGCAATTTGTGTTCCCCGATCGGATGATTTGTCTTCTTGGCAAAAAAATCCTCTACCTACAGGCAGAGGATTTTTTGGCAATTACGAGTTTTGAAGGAAGAAAACTGAAAGATTGCTCCACAGATAAATTCTGGGGATGGGGGTAAAGAAACTAAGTTTTCTGATAGCCAGCAATCTCAAAACAATTTTTGCTGATTTTCCCTAGATTTATCTAGAAATTTCAGAGCGATTGTTCCTCAATCATCTTACTTCGGCTTTCCAACTTAGGTCTTACTTGAGGGGTAAGGATCAGGCGTCGCTTTCAATGTAGATAAACAACAAACCCATTACCACAACCGGCATCACCCAGGTAATTAGGGGAATCAAAATCCAAGGCAAGAAAGAGGCAGCGTAGGAACCTGTCATATCAAATTCTCCAAACTAAAGTTAGTGTGTTCCAACAGGGATATGTGGGAGTCGAGTCTAATTGTTGACTAAACCCCGGAAAATGGCATCAACGCCGTTAAAGTTTTCGAGTAAGAAGTAGGCAACAAAGACACCACCCATTCCACCAATGAAGAAACCACCGGTAAACTGGCTCCACCCTTCAGCATTTCTGAGGGCATCAGGGGTCATGGGATTAGCGCTAGGGTAGCTGGTGTTGTCTTGTTTGAAAGAGACTAAACCGTAAGCAGACATACCTAGTGTGCCAAGCAGAACTAAGACGAGGGCGGTATATAATCCTCCGAGATTAGCTGCTTCTGGATAATCCCGCAGGGGTCCGAAGACGATTTCGGGGCCGACGAGGAAATAACCGTGTGCCAAACCAATTTCTAGGCCTCGAATTAGGGGCGAGAGTCCTTTGCGGTAGACGGGCAAGTTCCCAATGAATGCTTTTGTGAAATCAGAAGCACTGATGGGAGTTGCGAGATGACCCGTGAAGGGGTCGCCGTTAAAGGGTTTAATCAGCTCTGCATCTCTGGGATCTGCCATATTCTCTTTTTCCTCGCTGTGCGTAAAAGTTGAGGCGTTCAAGTCATATTTTACGCAGGGACGTGTTTCCTATTTGCATAATTGGCAGCGAGCTTTAGAAAAGTTCACTATTCTTTAGTTTTTGGAAGAATTTTTCTTTTGCCTCTTATACCAGAAAGCGAGTCGATCGGGCGACACTCCCAGGAAATAAGCGAGGATTACTATTTGATTAATGGCGGTGGTTTTGATCACCCCAAGCTGCTGCCAGCGACGGGCGGATGTCAGCACTGGCTGGGGTACTATTTCAATGCGGCCTTGTTTTTTCAACCGCCGCACGAATTCAAAGTCTTCCATGAGGGGCAAGTCGGGAAAACCGCCGATTTGGTCAAAGGTAACTGCTTTGAGGAAAATGGCTTGATCGCCGTAGGGCATTTGCAGAAAGTTCGATCGCCAGTGTACCCCTGTTTCTACCAGCCGGAGGCTGAGCCTGCAGGCGTCAATCTTGAGTTCAAAGGCCCCCGCTACTGCAGACGGGTTAGCTAGTACCCGACGCGCGCAAGAGTCGTACCCGCGAGGCAACAGAGTGTCTGCGTGGAGAAACAGCAGGATATCTCCAGTAGCGGCGGCGGCACCTGCATTCATTTGGGTGGCGCGGCCTGGGGCGGTGCAGATAACTCGGACGCCCAAAGATTTTGCTATATCTGTAGTACCGTCGCTGCTGCCGCCGTCGGCGACAATTATTTCGACATTTTTGGCCTCAAGGGCGGTGGAGATGACTGAGGCAATTGTAGGTGCTTCGTTTAAGACTGGAACGATCAGGGAAATTTTGAGATTGGAATTTTCTGGCGACAACATACAGAATTAAGCAGCCCGTGAGAGAGAGCGGGTTTTGTACAAAGCTGATTTTGCCCATTTCTGCCCCCGGGCTCGCCCCTACATTTTGCCTTAACGTGGGAGAAGTTTGGTAAAAAACAAAGCTATTAGTCGCTCATTTTTTACACCGGCCCCGCGCCTACATTGGGCTTTCCTGTGGCAGGGCGGGTTTTGTACAAAGCCGATCTGTTAGTTGCTAATTTAGTTGGTAATTTTTGGCTTTTTCTCGCGCCTGGGACTATTGTCCCAAGCGCTGTCTAACTGCTACTGAGATTCAGCATTTGGTTAGACAAATACAATTACTATATTATGACGTTCTGGTTTCACAATCAAGTATTTTTATCCAATTATATATGACAATTTTTAATACTTAATCGACGTTAAATAGACTTTAGTTATTTAAACATATTAATATCTAAACCGAGGAGATCTTCGGGTCGATCGATATCTGCAAGAGTGGGAAGATAAGCAATATTGAGGTCGAGTTTTTGGGCGATCGCCCGCGTACAAGCCAATACTTCACTGGTTCCCCAGTCAATGCCACCGAACAATTCCGGTATCGATCGCCGCAGCCCGATGAGATAATAACCTCCGTCTTTTGCCGGGCCCAAAACTAAATCGTGCTGGCTCAATTCCTCAAAAGCTTGTGCCATGATTTCTGCTTTCAAACCCGGACAATCAGTGCCGATAATTGCTGTTTTCTCAACCCCTGAATTAAAAGAGTTTTGAAACGCTGCTGTCATTCTGGCGCCCAAATCACCGTCTATTTGATTTTTACAAAAAATATCACTTCCCAACCACTCTTGCATCAGTTGTTGGCTGCCGCCGGATCGGTGAATTTCTACCGATAATCGGCGGGTTTTTTCCAGAGAGAGAGCGCAGGCGATCGTCCGTTGGGCCATCAAGCGGTGAAGGTTGGCAGCACCTGCTTTTCCCAGCACCGGAATTAGTCGAGTTTTGGTTGTTCCGGGTTCGGGATAGCGGGTGAAAACAATCAGTTTTTCTAAAATCATCGATTGTCCATAATTTTTAAATAAATGACCTAATGCAGTGCTGGAACCACGCGGGGCTAAAAACCCGGTTTCTGTGGCGAGCATCCGCAATTTTTCGGAGAAACCGGTTTTTTCGCGTCCATGATTACTAATTTAATCCGTGGATTCCACCCATCCTAAAATACTGTCAACTGTCAACTGACAACTGTCAACAGTCAACCGTTAGCTCATTTCTAGCATTCGTTGGATGGGCTGCAAAGCTGCTAGTTGAATATCTAGAGGCATGGTAATTTCAGGGGTTTGATTTTTCATAGCTAGATACAATTTTTCCAAGGTATTTAATCTCATGTGCGGGCATTCGTTGCAAGCACAACTATTATTGTTGGGAGGAGCGGGGATGAAGCGTTTGTGCGGAGCTTGCTTTTGCATTTGGTGAATGATTCCCGGTTCAGTCGCGACAATAAAAGCTGGGCTGGAACTAGCTTGAGAATATTTGAGCAAAGCAGTGGTGGAGCCGATGTAATTGGCGTGGCGCAGCACGGGAGGTTCGCATTCTGGGTGGGCAATTATTTCGGCTTCGGGATTTTCGATTTTGAGTTGAACTATCTTTTTTTCTGAGAAGTTTTCGTGGACGATGCAAGCTCCTTGCCAAATCTCCATGTTTCTGCCGGTTTGTTCCATGACGTAGCGGCCGAGATTGCGATCGGGTCCAAAAATTATCGGCTGATTTTCGGGAATTTGGTTGACAATTTTAACCGCGTTAGAACTGGTGCAAATTATATCGCTCATTGCCTTAATTGCGGCGGTACAATTAATGTAGGAAATTACCAAATGTCCTGGTCGATCGGCTTTGAAAGCTGCAAAGGCTTCGGGAGGGCAACTGTCGGCGAGGGAACACCCAGCATTTAAGTCGGGCAACAATACTAATTTGTCGGGATTGAGAATTTTTGCGGTTTCAGCCATGAAATGAACTCCGGCAAAAACTATGACATCGGCGCTGGTGTTGGCGGCTTTGCGGGCAAGTTCTAGGGAGTCGCCAATGAAGTCTGCGATGTCTTGAATCTCGGAGTCTTGGTAATAGTGGGCGAGAATGACGGCGTTTAACTCTTGTTTGAGGGCGTTAATGGCTGCAAACAAGTCGTCGGGCAGTCGGGTTTGAGTAAAGTTCGGAGCAGGTGCGGTGGTAAACACAGTTAGAATATTCCGGGGAAGGTGGCGAAGACAGCTAAAGTGTATTTTGAATTATAGTTGAATTCACCAAAAAGTGCTGGCTGTTCAGTGGAACCAATCTAATATCTAAAATCTAAAATCCAAAATATGCTGTGGGAGAGTGCAAAAATGGGTCGCTGTTTCTTATGCTGAGTAAGAAGGGGCTAGGGATCGATCGCACATGACAAATCACATGAATGAGGCTAAATCTATCAAAATTGCGGTGGTGGGGGATGTTCACGATCGCTGGGAACCTGAAGACGGCGAGGCCCTGAAGCATCTGGGCGTTGATTTGGTGCTGTTTGTGGGGGATTTTGGCAATGAGTCGGTGGAGGTGGTGCGGGCGATCTCCCAATTGGACATTCCGAAAGCAGCGGTGTTTGGGAACCACGACGCTTGGTACACGGCGACAGAGTGGGGCCGCAGTCAGTGTCCTTACGATCGCACTCAAGAAAATTGGGTAAAACAGCAGTTAGATTTAATGGGAGAAGCTCACGTCGGTTACGGGAAACGGGATTTTCCCGAATTGGGCGTAACTGTGGTAGGAAGCCGCCCGTTTACTTGGGGGGGATCGGAGTGGAAGTACGGGGATTTTTACTCGGAGTGGTTTGGGGTAGAAAGTTTTGAGGAGTCGGCGCGGCGAATTGCAGGGGCTGCGGCGGATGCCGATTGCGAAAATGTGATTTTTTTGGGTCACACGGGCCCGACGGGGTTAGGAGACGCTCCTGAAGACCCCTGCGGGCGAGATTGGAAGCCGCTGGGAGGGGATTGGGGCGACCCGGATTTTGCGGAGGCGATCGATCGAACTCGGAGTTCTGGGAAGCACATACCGCTGGTAACTTTTGGTCATATGCACCACAAACTGCGGCACACGAAGCACGAGTTGCGGAAGTCGCTGGAGGTGAGTGCGGAGGGTACGGTGTATTTGAATGCCGCCAGCGTACCGCGAATTGTGGAGAGAGAGTGCTCGAAATTGCGGAATTTCTCGATCGTCCTGCTGGAAAATGGAGCAGTGTCGGAAGTGTCGCTGGTATGGGTAGGCGAAGATTTCGGGGTAGAAAGAGAACAAATTCTTTATCGGCGCACAGAATCTGCGGCTATTTGTAGTTAGAGACATTTGCTGGTATGATAAAACTTATGCGCCAGGAGAGGTGGCAGAGTGGTCGAATGCGCTCGGCTTGAAACCGAGTGTGGCAGTGATGTCACCGTGGGTTCAAATCCCACCCTCTCCGTTGAACAATTCTCTTGCCTGTTAAGGGTTTCAGGTTAACTACATAGCAAGAAAAACCGTTTTCCGCTCAACTTTCGCGCTAATGGTTTTCTAATATGTCCAAAACCGCCTCCATATCTGCCAAGTCTGCCCCGGACTTTTTGCGTCTGTTTTTCAACTGATTGAGCAAGTCGGCCGCTTCTGGCAACTCGCTGGCAGTGGCTGATTTTTGTTTCAGGTCGGCGAGCTGTGTTTCCATTTTCTCACGATCGGCGCGCTCGGTCGTAAGTTGCGATCGCACTTCTGCTAATTCTTGCCTGAGCTTATTGGTGATGTGGGTACTAGATTCTAGAAGCTTGGCGTAGTCCGCGCGGGCTTCTGCTAATTCTTGTTCAAGGTCATCTGTTCTCCGCTTATTGCAACTGGCGTTGCTGAATGGGGGTATGATTTAGGAATCCTGTGCGGTGAGTAATGCTCGCTCGGAATAATTAATTGAACATGGAACGGGAACATCATTAAACTTGAGGTAATGAATAAGTAGCTTAATTGAATATCTGAGCATTCTTTCTGATGCCAGAATAACAAAGAGTTTTTCGTTTTAATCGAGCCAGATAATGCCTTAATCTTGTGTTTTCACCTTCTGCAAGTCATGTAAGTTTTGGATATAATTTGGTCTCCATCTGGAATAAACATTGGATCAACTTTCGGGCCATCTGTCACATAAAAATAACATCCCCATTTACTAACTACATCCCACAAAGGTTCAAATGTTTTAGCACGCTCGGTCTCCTAATACCCCTCCTAGAATACCTGGTCTAAAGTGGTCTACTACTGTCCACACCCCTTTTTTTTTGATCCGATAAAAGTTTGTAGTTCATCTAGTTCTCCTACTTCGGGAATTATCTCGGGAGCGTAAGCCGATGGTAGCAATTTTCCAACTTGCTTGACCCAATTAATTCTTGTCCTGTGAGGCACGCATTTTACTCTCTCTATCGCCCGAAAACCCATTCCCTCGATCTACATTTTTAGGCATTCATATTTAACTTCTTGTTCGTAGCCACGGTGGCTTTGATAGCAATCTATAAATTGCCTGTCACAGTCAACATAAATATAATTTTGCTTGCCTTTTTTGTGACCATTTTTATTAACATGAGTTAACTTACATTCGGGACATTTCATTGTCTTTCACTTTCAGTTAGTTGGTTTTTATGAATCCCTCGCTCCATTTATCATACCTCAATTCAGCAACGCCAGATTTGTTCCATCGGCTCGGGAGCGGTGGAATCGACGGTCAAACAAATAGACAGAAGGTTGAAAATTTCTGGGACTCAATGGTTGAAAAAAAATGTCAATCAAATGCTAAAATTTCGTTGTGCCTACCTCAACGACCTCTTAGGAATGAGAATTAAATAACTTCCACTCTTGAAAGTGGGATGGGCGTCCCGCCCGTCGAAAAAGGACGGGCGGGACGCCCATCCCACAATAACAATTAAAATTGTAAGTTATTTAATTCGCGATCCTTAGCCATTTGAGGCTTTTGCAAAACCGGGATGTTCCCGTTGCAAAAGCCCTCGTCGAGCTCACGTTTACTATGAGTAAAAGCGTGTATCTAAAAAAAAATAGGCTAGCCATATTTCACAGCGCCTATCTCTATCCAAATTTTAATGGTTCCCCGCAACGCCGTCTTACCTCAGCTTTTGACCTGGTATTTTACCAGGTGGGTACCGTTGGCTCGGACTTAAAGTTTCTGGGTACAAGCCCAGTTTACTGCTGTCCAAACATCTTGATTCCCGAGAGTTAAGAGTTATAGATCAAAAAAACATTATTGGCAGTCACCAACGTCGCAGTAGAACCTTTATGTGAACAAACCTGACTGTCAACTGAGTACAGTTAGACCGCAGGCTTCTTTTTCCTTTTTTTCAAAGGCTTTTTATAGTGAGGTAGTTCCACCCCCACTTGCTAATATAGTATCAGAGTATTTCCAGATTATCAAGGGATATACAGAAATAATTGTCGCTTTGGGTACCTACACCCGACGAGCCTTTCATCCCAAGGAGTAATTCCCAACGGGGTACTTCGCGCAGCGCTCAGATTAATCGCCTTTAAATATACCGAGGGACTTCCCGGCTGGTAGTTAATATATACCAACTAACCCGATTTTG
Source organism: Microcoleus sp. T3_D1 (assembly GCF_036700405.1). NCBI lineage: Bacteria > Bacillati > Cyanobacteriota > Cyanophyceae > Oscillatoriales > Microcoleaceae > Microcoleus > Microcoleus sp. T3_D1. The sequence continues at coordinate 20,473 of NZ_JAUBOV010000034.1, read as the reverse complement.
GCAAGCTGCGAGCAATTTAACTTGCATACCAGATGGATTCTACGGTTTGAGCGATCGCCGCTGCTGACGATCGCCCCTGAGCCACCAAGTCCGCGTCGAACACAACTGTAACGTGACCGAGTTTGCGGCCCGGACGCGATACTTTCTTACCATACCAATGGACAAAAGCACCGCTAATTTGTGCCAGTTGTTTTCTTTTGGCTAAATAATCGGACTGGGCCGACTCGTAGCCTAGCAAATTTACCATGACAGCGCCTGCACATTTCAGAGCCGAATTACCTAAAGGCAGTTGACAAACTGCGCGCAAATGCTGTTCAAATTGTGAAGTTTCGCAGGCATCGATCGTAAAATGTCCCGAGTTGTGGGTGCGGGGTGCAATTTCATTGACTAACAGCTTATTGTCGGCGGTTAAAAATAATTCAATGCCGAATACGCCGACAGCTTGCAAACTGTTGAGGAGAGTGCGGGCGATCGCACAAGCTTCCGTTTTCACATCTAAACTAATATCAGCGGGCGCAATCACCAGATGACAAACCTGATTTTGCTGCTGAGTTTCCACTATCGGATAAATCGCAATTTCGCCATTTGCCGATCGAGCTGCAATCACAGCCAACTCGCGATCGAACGGCACAAACTCTTCCACTAGCAAAGACTGACCCTCTATCTTAGCACGAATTGACTCAAAACTCCCCCGATCGTTAACAATAAAAGTACCTTGGCCGTCATAACCGTGGCGGCGAACTTTGACGACAAAGGGAAAGTCGATCGATCCAGCATCCGAGTCTCCTTCCATCTGCACCCTGTCGGAAACAGAAATTGCCCGAAAGTCGATCGCCACCGCCTTAAACAATTCCGGGGGCAAATCCGCGCTGCAATCCCATTCCCAAAACCTCGGAGTTGGCAAACCCAAACCTTGTAAATAACAGCGCTGAACGTACTTATCCAACAAAGGAGAAAGCGACGACAAACTCGGCTGAAATAAAACACCTTGCCGTTCTAGCGGCCGCAAACCATCCAAATCCACAAACTCATTTTCAAAAGTAATAACATCGCAGCCAGCAGCCAATTGAGCCGTAGCTAAAACATCATCAACAGCCGCCAAAACAGCACCAGCAGCCACAGAAACTGCCGGGTCAGTAGCATTAGGAGTTTGTACTACCAATTCAATACCGAGTGCCCTAGCAGCATCCCCCATCATCGAAGCTAGCTGGCCCCCGCCGACAACGCCCACCCGCTTAAATTTGGCCGACAAACTCGCAGCGGTTTGATTTGATTTCATGTGAGTAAAATTCCGCAAAGTCAACCTGCCTATCTTATCGCTATTTGGCCCTAGCTAAATTACAGTAATTGAAGAGTTAAAAGCCAAAAAATAGTTTTAATTGCATGATTAAATCGAGGCAGAACCCAGAAAAATTGGGCAGCTAAAGTCTTTAATTATTGCACGCTCCCAGCCATTGAGAAACAGCCGTCGAAGCCCACTCCTCCAGAAAAGTGCCACATCTAGCAATTCCCTAGCGCCAAGCATGGCATAATTGACAGCACTGCAAAAAGCAGATAGACAGATGCCAACACTGAAAATCAGACATTCAGGGAACAAAATTTATAGGTGAGGATACTGTGAAAGTTTTAGTTGTGGGAAACGGAGGTCGCGAACACGCGATCGCAAAAAAACTGCTAGAATCTACGCGGATTAAACAAGTATTCTGCGTACCGGGCAACGGCGGCACAGCTACCACCCCAGGCTGTCAGAATCTGTCGCTCAACATCGACGACTTCCAAGGCATCGAACGCTTTGTGATGGTCAACAACATCGGATTAGTCATCGTCGGCCCCGAATTGCCCCTATCGCTAGGCATCGCCGACTATTTCCAACAGCGAAAAATGATGATTTTCGGCCCCACCAAAGCCGGCGCCCAAATTGAATCCAGCAAATCCTGGGCCAAAGAACTGATGCTCGAAGCAGGCATCCCCACACCCAAAGCTGCCGTATTTACAGACGCAGAAGCAGCCAAAGCATACGTTCTGGAACAAGGAACCCCAATAGTCATCAAAGCAGACGGACTCGCATCAGGCAAAGGAGTCACCGTTGCCACCACCGTCAAAATGGCTCACAGCGCCATCAACACCATTTTCAGAGGCGAATTCGGCACAGACAACATCCGAGTCGTCGTCGAAGAATTCTTAACAGGTCAAGAAGTCTCGATTCTCGCCCTCACCGACGGCATCACAGTGGAACCGTTGCTGCCGGCCCAAGACCACAAAGCTATCGGCGAAGGCGACAAGGGAGCCAACACCGGGGGTATGGGAGCCTACGCCCCAGCGCCCATCGTCACCCCGGAACTCATGGAAAGGATTCAAGAAGAAATTCTCGAACCCACCCTCTCCGCACTGCAAAAACGCAAAATCGACTACCGGGGTGTACTCTACGCAGGTTTAATGATTACCCCCGACGGAGAACCCAAAGTCTTAGAATTCAACTGCCGTTTCGGAGATCCCGAAACTCAAGCGGTTTTGTCACTGCTGGAAACTCCTTTAGAAGATTTGGTGCTGGCCTGCTGTCAGCAGCGTCTCGGTGAATATTCTATTCGCTGGAAGTCGGGGGGCTCTGTTTGCGTAGTTTTGGCTTCTGGGGGCTATCCTGGAAGTTATCAAAAAGGCAAAGTTATTACAGGTATCGAGGAAGCTGAAGCCAAAGGAGCAGAAGTGTTTCACGCAGGCACCCAGTTGAAGCACCAGGAGTTGGTGAGCGACGGAGGCCGGGTTTTGGGCGTCACTGCGACGGGAGAAACTTTGGAACAAGCTATCTCCAAAGCTTATGCAGCAGTGGATTGCATCCAATTTGAAGGGGTCTACTGCCGGCGGGACATCGGCCGCCGAGCACTGGGCGATAAAAATTAGGAATTGCGGCATCGGCCGCCATCCGAAAGCCAAGCAATCTCAATGTAGAAATGTAACAATGAAGTTTGGTCTCTCTGCGGTGGCGGTAGCGGACAAGTCGCAGCAGAAAATTCGATCGGGAGCCAACTGAATTGATCTTGCTTTTAATATTGAACGGGTGAACTGGTGAAATGCTGGCCATACTAAACAAAATCGGAGAAATTATTGCCCGCTGGTGGTCGGATTTTACCCTCCAGACCCGCCTGATGGCCGGTGCTACCCTCGTAGTGTCGTTAATTATGAGCGGCCTGACATTCTGGGCCGTGAATACTATCCAGCAAGACGCCCGACTTAACGATACTCGTTACGGCCGAGACCTCGGCCTGCTGTTGGCGGCAAATGTGGCGCCGCTGATTGCCAAAAACGATCGCTCCGAAGTCGCCCGCTTTTCCCGCCAATTTTACAGCAGCACCTCCAGCGTCCGCTATATGCTTTATGCCGACGAAGCGGGGGATATTTTCCTGGGGATACCCTTTTCGGAATCCGAGGTGGAGACTTCCCTGACGCTGCGCCGCCAGATCAAACTTCCCGATAATTTTCTCGCCGATATTGAGGCGAGAAATTTAACTTCTTTGCCTTTGGTGCGGCAGCATTTGACGCCAGATGGAGAAGTTACCGATGTATTTGTGCCGTTAATTCATGAAGACAAATATTTGGGAGTTTTGGCGATCGGCATTAACCCCAATCCCGCAGCAGTTATCTCTTCAAATCTGACTAGGGATGTCACTTTAGCAGTATTTGTCACAATTTGGGTGATGGTAATTTTGGGAGCTGTATTTAATGCCCTGACAATTACTCAGCCGATCAAACAATTAGTCTTCGGGGTCAAAAACATTGCCAGCGGGAATTTTAAGCAGCGAGTTGACCTGCCTTTAGGGGGAGAATTGGGCGAGTTGATCGGCAGTTTTAACGAGATGGCCCAGAAACTCGAAAGTTATGAAGAACAAAATATTGAAGAGCTGACAGCGGAAAAAGCTAAGTTAGAAACTTTGGTTTCAACGATTGCTGATGGCGCGCTTTTATTAGACGCAAATTTGCAGGTGATTTTAGTTAATCCGACGGGGATGCGGATTTTTGGATGGGAAGGCAAAAATGCGCTCGGAGTAAATGTTCTGAACATTTTGCCTTCGGAAGTGCAGCAGGAGTTGGGGAGACCGTTGCAGGAAATAGCTGCGGGCGATCGCGAAGGCGGCGAATTTCGCATCTCTATGAGCGAACCAGTTAACCGTACAATTAGGATTGTTTTAACTACAGTCATTCTGCACAAAGCGCCCGGTGCCGAACCGCTGTGCAGAAGCTGCATCCGCCATGAGGAAGATACCTGTACCGAGCCACAACGCCCGGTAGCTGTAGAGTGTACTTTCTACGAGCAAACCTCCAAGCATCAAGGTTCCGGAAATTACCGAGAAAGTCTCAAAGGCATTGCAATGACAGTGCAGGACATCACTAGGGAAGTAGAACTCAATGAGGCTAAAAGCAATTTTATCAGCAATGTTTCTCACGAATTGAGAACACCTTTATTTAATATCAAATCTTTTATCGAGACTCTTCACGAGTACGGAGAAGACCTTCTAGAAAGCGAGCGCAGGGAATTCTTAGAAATTGCCAATCGAGAAACCGATCGACTAACTCGTTTAGTTAACGACGTGTTAGACTTGTCGCGGCTGGAATCCTGCCGAGTTTATCACTTGGAAGCTGTGGACCTCCCGCAAGCTGTGGAACAAACCCTGCGGACTTATCAGTTAAATGCTAAGGATAAAGGCATTGAATTAGAGCAAGAAGTTGACCCGTATTTGCCGCCTGCGTTAGGTCATTACGATTTGCTACTGCAAGTATTTGCAAATTTAGTAGGAAATGCCTTAAAATTTACTCAGTCCGGCGGCAAGGTGGCAATTCGAGCGTATTTGCTAGAGTCGGAGGCGTCCACCCACAAAGACGGTCAATCCGTCAACCAAAACTTGTCACCGGATGCCAAACATTTTCCGGTAGTGCGGATCGAAATTTCGGATACGGGAATTGGGATAGATCCTGAAGACCAACAAGCAATCTTCGATCGCTTTTTCCGGGTAGAAAACCGAGTACACACTTTAGAAGGAACGGGATTAGGTCTTTCTATTGTCAGAAACATTATTGACAAGCACCACACTAAAATTAATTTAGTTAGCGAAGTTAATGTGGGTACGACTTTCTGGTTTGACTTGGCAGTTTATCAGCCGAAACAAACAGTAGAGATGGAAAATTCTTGGCCAGTGGAAGCAACGGTGGAAAGTGAAACAATTGCGAGTCATATTAAGTAAGCCCACTTAATTAAACGTAAAAGGCGATCGGTATTAAAGCCCCGACTTCTTTAAGAAGTCGGGGTTCTGCCTATTCTGTTTAAAGATTCTCCTAATAGGCCTGACCAAACGCTGACATCATCAGTGTGGATTATCCTTAGCTGTCCTATCTAAGCTCAATTTTACCGATAAAACTACATACCAAGACCAATAAGTACCAACCCCCAATAGTCCCCCCTCTGTCAAATTGGTCATTAGTATAAATGTTAATAAATACAAAGGCAAACCTGACTCTGGAAAACTTCCCTTAACTAGGTACTTTATACCTCTAAATATATTATTAAAAAATGACCCAATAAACAACAATAATCCGGCCCAACCCAGTTCGCAAAGTATATCAATAAAACCATTGTGAGAGTGGGGTGGCACAAAACCAGTTTTAGCTACTACAATTCCGTAAGCTGGATTTTCCGAGCCACGCCAAGACTGCCAAAATCCTTTCAGTCCATAACCAAATATGGGATTATTTTCATTAAGTCGATCAATAATTAAAGGCCAAAAATCGGTTCGCCCGGTTAAAGTCATATCTTTTCCCAAACCATCCACAATAATAGCCTCTAAATTATTTAACACCAAAATACTTATACCTATACTACCCACCAAAAATAAGATAAAGCAGACAAAAGCCCATTTTACAGGTAATTTTTTTAAGAGTGCTAAATAACTCCACAAACTGATTAATACCACTGTCAAAATCCGACTAGCACCACTACAACCTTTTTGCAATCCTACTAAAGCTATTAAAGTGATAAATAATGATAAATATCGATACTTACGATCCTTAAAAGCATATAAAATCCATAAAGAAGCTGTATTAGCCATTTGAAAAGAAAAAGGGTTTTTATGACCTAAAACTCCTGTCCAACAACCGTCCGGCGCTGCATTTGTTTTCACAATAGACCATAAAGCTAATAAACCACTTAGCCATCTCAATAATCCATAAATTTCTAACCAACTATACACTTTCCCTGCATAAATAGAAACCAGTGTTATTCCCCACATAGCAAAAATAGCCCGGAAAGTAAGTTCAGGAGTTTCTGACCACAAGCCCGATAAAGTCATAATCAACAAAAACCAACCTAAAAAAATGTCCCCTGCTATCCATTTAATGCACATAGAAACAGTTTTTTGCGTAGTTTTAGTTAAGCGGGGAAATATCATTAATATCATGGCCCCATAAATGGCAATTTGACCAATCATCGTTGGGGGCGTAGTTTCTAAGTTGTAGAAAACGTTAGGGTGGAGTTTGCTAAAGGGCATGGCCGCGATCCCCGAACCACCAGTCATGGTAAAAAAAAGTATCCCCACAAAAATCTTTTCTAATGTGAGACCCAATTTGGGATGGCGTGCGACTAAAATATAAATAGTCACCAAGACGATAAGCGCTAAACACAATAGCATCAACGCAAACATCGGCACCCTTAAAATATCTTTCATGGCTTTACCTCTATCATAAATTTGTTACTACCTATGAAATGGCTTACTCTCCGTGCTTTACAACTGCCACTGCTGGCGCTGGTACTCACACTCTCCTACCCTCAAACCAACCTCGCTCAGTCGCCTGCCCCCGCAACAAGTATTAATACTGACTACTATCTAGGTGGTGGAGACAATATTAGAATTGATATCTACGATCTGCCCCAGCTTAGTGGGGTGTATCAAATTCCCGCTGGGGGAGCTATTCAAATCCCGGTTATTGGTAGTGTTTCCCTTCAAGGATTAACTTTAGAACAGGCAGCCCAAGCTATCACTAGAGCTTATGGCCGGGTCGTAAAAAGACCTTTAGTTACCATTAGCTTACAAGCTGCCCGCCCGCTCAATATTTGGTTGTCGGGTGAAATAAGTCGTCCCGGCTCCTACTCATTGCCCCTAGCTAATGGAGGTGGAAATACACCATCAGTTCAGTTTCCCACGCTTCCTCAAGCTTTAGAAAAAGCTGGCGGTATTCGAGCTAGCGCTGATATCCGCCGAGTAATTGTCCGACGTCGTGTCAAGGCTAACCAACAAATAACTCTCACTTATAACCTGTGGGATTATTTACAAACGGGTCAAACAAGCCAAGACATCACGTTGCGAGATGGAGATCAAATCTTGGTTCCCCCTCAAGAAACAATTAATTTAGCAGAAACAAATCAAGTTAGTGAATCTACTTTTTCTATACCAGCAGAGCAACCCCGTAGTGTCTCAGTATTCGGAGAGGTAAAGCGTCCCGGTAGATATGTAGCGATCGGTGGTGATACCCAAAATGGTCAAAGAACCAGCGGACAACCGACCATCATTCGAGCTCTACAACTAGCTGGTGGCATCACATCAATCGCTGATATTCGGCAAATCCAACTCCAACGTTATACTAGAAGTGGCAAACAACAAATTAGAACTATTAACCTCTGGCAATATTTGCAAGAACAAGATACCTCTCAAGATACTATACTACAAGAAGGGGATATCATCTTTGTCCCGACAGCGACGGCGATCGACCCAGGAGAAGTTTCGGTTCTAGCTACTGCTAGCTTTGCTCCGGGGACTGTGCAAGTGAGTGTTATCGGAGAAGTCAATACTCCGGGTGGACTTAAATTACCTCCTAATACTACCTTAAATCAAGCAATTATGAGTGCGGGGGGTTTCCGACTAAGTCGCGCTAACTCTAGATCCGTGGAACTGATCAGGCTGAATCCTAATGGAACTATATCCCGCTCGGAAGTAGCAATTAATTTGAATCAAGGAATCGATGCTCAAACCAACCCACTTATTCAAGATAATGACATAATTATAGTGGGACGTTCGAGGACTGCTACCTTGGTAGACACCATTAACACTGTTCTCACACCCGCTAGTAATATTATTGGTGGAATTCTCGTTCCTACCCGACTGATAGAGCTACTTAGACTATTGGGAAATTAGGAATTAAATAACATACATTTTTGCTATGGATAAAAAACTGTTGTCTTCCCTCAAGAATGACCTTAATGGTCAATATTTGTCTGTTCCCTCCGCTAATTACCTAGCTAGTAGCCCAGCAGAGGATGACCAAGTTCTTGATATGAATTGGGTACTAGCTGTAGTCAAACGTCGCCTTCTGGTGATGGGCATAGTAGCTGCCAGCATAGCTACTTTAAGCGGGAGTTTCGTGCTCAAGGCTGCCAAAAACTCTATTACCGAGTATGAAGGAAAATTTACGGTTTTAGCAGAACCCATTACGGCTGACGATCGGCTATCCAAGCTCTTGGTTCAAGCTCAAAATAACAGTTTAGGTATCACAGACTTGAACAAAATTAAATCATCAGCGGAAGACGGTTCCTCGGTGGATTATCAAAGTTTAGCGCGGGTTTTAAAAAGCCCAGAAGTGTTACTACCATTAGTCAATAAATTGCAAACAAAATATCCAAAGTTTGACTATAAAAGTCTCAGTAGCCGCTTGACGATCCAACGTATTACTTTCTTGCGAGATGGGAAGCAGGGGGGTACTAAGCTCGTAGATATTAGCTACCGCGATCGAGATCCCAAGCGCATCCAATATGTGCTGGATGAAACTGCCAAATATTACCTAGAATATATGGACAAAGAGCGTTTAAAAGTTAGCAAACAAAGTATTGATTTTATTGATCGACAACTGCCACCACTCCAACAGAAAGTAGATAACTTGCAACAAGAATTACAAAGGTTAAGGGTTCAGTATAACTTTAACCAACCCGAACTACGCAGCCGCAGCCTATCAGATCAGCTAGATAATTTAACTAATCGTCGCCTAGAAGTACAAGTACAACTAGCAGAAAGTAGGCATCAATATGAAAGCTACAAAAAAAGATCGTTAACCGGGGATAATCGTTGGATTGTTGAGATTAACCCCAAGTCTTATGAAAATTTAATTAGCAAAGTAAATGAAATTGAGTCGCAATTAGCTTTAACCTCTACTCAATTTTATGAAAATAGCCTTCCCATTCAATCTTTGCGGGAAAAGCAGCAAAGTTTGCGCGCTTTAATGAAAAAAGAAGCTGAGTCTGTCATCTCTCAGATGAAATCCCAACTAGAACAGTTGGAAGCTCGCGAGCGAGTGATAACTAATAGTCAAAACTTACTGCAAGCAAAAATCACTCAAATGCCCCAAGCTCAGCGTCGCTATGATGACCTACAATTAAAACTAGAACTAGCTAAGGAGACTCTCAAACTCTTCCTCGAAAAACAAAAAACTTTACAACTAGATGCTGGTCAAATTGATGGCTCTTGGCAAATTATATCTAAACCACAGTTAGTCACAAACGAAAATGGTGAGCCCAACCCAGTAACACAAAAACCAACCCGTCGCCACCTAGCGATCGCGATCGTTATTAGCACTTTACTAGGCATTGCTATAGGTTTCCTAGTAGAAGTTTTAAATACGGTTTTCCATACTCCCGAAGAAATTAAATCAGCAACTAAACGGCCTCTTTTGGGAGTCATTCCGATCGCCAAAGCGATGAAAATTAAATCTCGTAGAGGTGAAAGTGTTCCACCTAAATTCACTAGCGTAAGTTTAAATACTAACAGTGCAAGCTTAAAACGAATAATAGTTTCAAATTACAAAGATTTTCCTGTGGTCGAGGCATTTCACTACTTATACACAAATATTCAATTATTAAATGCTGACAACCCAATAAGTTCTTTAACCATCACTTCGACTATTAAAGGTGAGGGTAAGTCCACTGTAGCACTTTATTTAGCTAAAACTGCTTCGGCTGTTGGTAAACGAGTATTATTAGTGGATGCTAATATGCGTTTGCCTCAACTGCACACATACCTTGGCTTATCAAATATGAGAGGTTTAAGTAATGTTTTAAGTTCGGATTTAAGCTTAAATGAGGCTATTCAGCGATTACCCGACGATGACAATCTTTTTGTCCTCACAGCAGGTACTATTCCCGCCGATCCAATTAAATTACTTTCTTCGAGAAAGATGCACTATTTAATGGAACAATTCCTAGCCTTATTTGATTTAGTCATTTACGATACGCCACCTTTGATTGGTTTAGCCGACGGTCATTTACTAGCTTCTCAAACTGATGGTACAGTGCTGATAGTGAAAATAGAAAAAACAGATCGCGGCATGGTAAGCAAAGCTTTAGATCAACTAAATGTAGCCGATTTTAAAGTATTGGGAGTAGTAGCTAATGGGGTCAAATAACGAATGCTAAAATGGGAGCATCTCAATGAAAGCAGCCAAGCTCGAAATTGGAATTAGGAGTCAGGAGTCAGGAGCCAGGAGAAAAGAGTCAGAAGGAAGAAGAAAGAAGTATTTTTGCAAATATGAGATGCTCCCGCTAAAATGGAGTTAGATAGGGAAAGGAAGAAGTAAGACAATTTGAGATTTTTGATGGGCGAGAGGTATTAACTTACTAGATAAGCTGTTGTGCATCTAAATCGTGTTTTTTGTGCGGGCTTTCTGGCCCAACCCCTACTCCCCATAAGAACTTTATCAAATTTTAGTTCACAGTTTAAATGTGCAACAGCTTAGGGGTTTGGAGTTAGCCTATACTGGGATTCTTTTGGGAAACTGGTATAAGAAGTCGATGTAGAATGCAAAATAAGTAAATCAAGTTAATTAAACGTAAAACGATCGCACTTTTACCACCCCCACTTCTTAAAGAAGTCGGGGTGGTAATTAGATCAAGACTTAAGAAAGAGTCTTTCTAGCACGTTCCGATCGCTCTTCTGCCGTCTCCATAACATCCGCCATCTTATCCACCATTTCCCCTGGGTAATTTTCCAGTACCCGAGTAGAAAGCGAAATCCGGCCGCGACTTTCATCGAGGTCAAGCACGATCGCTTTCAGGGGTTGACCGGGAGCAAACACCTTTCCAAGGTTATCAATATATTTTTGGCTAACTTGCTTGATGTGCAGCAAACCGCTAACTCCTTCCAAGTCCACAAACACCCCAAAAGGCTTGATGCTGCTGACTTTTCCTTCCACCAACTGACCAATTTGCAAATCCTTGAAGGCATTGGATTGAGTGGCCATCCGCTGGGAAAGTACGAGTTTTTCTCGTTCGCGATCGACCTCCAAAAAATTAACGCTCAAAGATTGACCGATCAGCGATTCTAGGTTATCGCGATCGACTAAGTGCGATCGGGGAATAAAGCCGCGCATTCCCTGAACATCTACAGTCACGCCGCCCTTATTTGCGCCAGAAACCCGCACCTGAAGAACTTTACCGGTTTCCTGCAATTCAACTAAATCTTCCCAAGCTTGCTGAATTTGTAACTGCCGCAGGGACAAGGTAACTTGGCCATCTGCATCTTGTTCGCGGATAATCAAAAAGTCCCGTTCCTCGTCCAGGGGAACCACTTCCGACAAATCCGTTACTGTTCTCAAAGCAGCCTCTTCGATCGGCAAAAAAGCCGAAGACTTGCCGCCGATATCAACATACGCGCCGTTTGAGTCGTACTCGAACACTTTGCCGCGCACTACTTGTCCCTTCTGGAACTCATAATTGTGCTGTTCGAGGGCTTTAGCAAAATCATCCATTGAAAAGGATGGTTTTGCGCTTTGAGAACCTGTAGATTTGGAATTCATGTCAGTTTAGTTGTCAGTTGTCAGTAATTTAGTTGTCAGTCGTCAGTAGAAAAAATTTTCCCACTCTCCCCATCTCCCTATCTCCCCATCTCCCACTCTCTAAGCTGGTTGAAGTTGCTGATGAAATAGCTGCTTCACCTGCATCCACGAGTCGGCTGCTGCCGTAGCGTCGTAACTGCCGCGGTGGTCGCAGAAGAAGCCGTGATCGGCATTGTAGCGGAAAATTTGGTGAGAAATACTGTGTTTTTGCAATTCGGCGGCGATTTGGTCAACTTGTTCTAAGGGAATGCTGGGGTCTTGAGTGCCAAAAAAGGCGTAGAGAGTGCCTTTAATGTCTGCTGTGCGGGCGATCGTGGGGGTGCCGCCGCCGGGGGTTTGGGTGGCGATACCGGCGCCGTAGAACGACGCTGTAGCCTTGATTTCGGGCAATGTAGCGGCGAGGTAGGCGACGTGTCCTCCAAAGCAGAAACCGATGCAGCCAAAACCTTGTTGTTTGACTGAGGGTAGAGTTTTGAGGTAATCGATGGTGGCTTGGATATCGCCGAGAAGTTCGGAAGCGGTGGTTTTTTCTTTGTATTCTCTGCCGATTTGGATGGCTTCGGGTGTGTAGCAGGTTTCAAAGCCGGGGGCTTGACGCTGGTAAATGGCTGGGGCGATCGCCACATATCCTTCTTTTGCTATTTTTTCAGTAACTTCGCGGATGTGCGAGTTGACGCCAAAGATTTCTTGAATCACGATAACTGCGGGAAATTGCCCTGGGGAGGCTGGCTGGGCTAGGTATGCAGCTATTTGCAAATCCCCGTTAGGAACTGTGATGTTTTTGGTGCTAATTTCGGCTTTTGTCATCAGAAAAATGGGTTTGAAACCCCGTCCTTTTAGGACGGCTTTACAGTTCGCCATGAGTTGTAAGCCAGAAACTTACAATCTGTGGGCTTTGCGTTTTGACACAGGCGTTTTCCTGTACCAAGACTGTGCAGGCTAATGCGAGATTTTTTAGAATCTTCGCCACCTACGTAACACTTTCCATACTTAGGATGCTTGACAATCCCCCCGCGCTTCAATCCTTGCGACATGGAGCCACCGTAAGGACGGCGATATCCGTTTTTCCCAGGGTTAAAAACGTGCAATTGCCTGCGATAAATGCGGATGGGCTTACATTCCATCACCACCATATTTTTTGGTGATCTATCGCCACCTACCAACAGGTAAGCTAGCACCCAAGAATCGACACAATGGGCATCAAAAACATTGGATAACTTGACCTTAGATTTTTGGAGACCTAATTTTTGACGAGTTAAGTAGGTGTCGGTATAGCCATCAAATTGGGTGACAGGTGCAATTCTTTCCAACTCGGAATAACACCATTTTTTGCCAACTTCTAAGGGCGAAAATGACTTATTCCATTTGCGACAACCTTTTTTGGTCAATGCTTTTACATCCTCAATTCCAATGTCTGAGATAGGAAAGATGGTATCAAAAACTTTGACTACTCGGATTTTGAATTGCCAACGCGCCTTAGTGCTTGGAGGAATCCCGCCACGCTTACGGTTTTTACGAGGTTGGCGACAAGGTGTTTTTCGATTGCGCCTTGCACGTCTGGCGTTTGTACTTGTCTCCTCAGCCTCTTTGACCCAATCAACAGCATGAAACTGCTGATTTAAGTAGGTATGAGCTTTTGATTTGACTGTGTACCCCTCACGTTTAGAACCCGGATCGATTCCGACTGCTACGGGTTGGGTCTGACGATTTGAAGGTTCAACGTTTAAGCGAACACAAAATATCCCTTTACGGAAAAATGGTGTTGCTTTTCCAGATTTAATCCAACGCTCTGCCCTTGCGGGTGTTGTTGGCATTAAAGGACGTTGCTCAAAGTCCACTACAGGAACGTATTGCATGGTTTTTGTTTGGCGATAAGCCTAACTGTTTAATTTCCTTCGACTTTGACTAACGGAGTGGTTACGGGTTAGGAATAGCGCCTGTAACGTCCAATGAAAGTGCCACCTTCAGTTAGTTCAAATTGGTTTCTCAACCGTTGTCTAGTCCTACTTGCGCTTGTTTTCTACCTATGGCTTGGTTTCCTTACAAGCCCCATCCCTTTAGGGTGGGGTTAGTGACAGGGAGTTTTAAGGTAAATGCCACTCTACTAATTTTAAGTTAATTTGGGGATTTTGTATGAAATTTGCCAATAATATTTTTCGGAACGGCGAAGCGCAAATACCGCAAATATGGCAGGTAAAAATTCGCTATTTATTGAAGGTTTAGGTTTCGCTAAATAAGTTGGGTCAAATCACTCCTAGCAATTAATTGGGGATTCAATTCCGGTAAAATATAAGTTGTGGTCTGGGATTTTCTAAAGCATAGATTTTGATAACTCTACGAGTGGGCAGCTTTTATCTGGCTTTTTCGTGAGATTTTAGAGATAAGTGTCTAAGCCGTTAGCTGTTGAATATGAGCTAATTTTTTTTGATATATCGGAGTTGTTTTTTAATCGCTTTGCTTTCTGGTTGGCGGAATCGTTTTAGGAGATTGATTCCGGCTAGGACTCAAGTCTAAGTTACGATCGCCATGCCGAACAAAGTCATCCAACCAGTTGAGGAGATTGATTCCGGCTAGGACTCAAGTCTAAGTTACGATCGCCATGCCGAACAAAGTCATCCAACCAGTTGAGGAGATTGATTCCGGCTAGGACTCAAGTCTAAGTTACGATCGCCACGCCGAACAAAGTCATGCAACCAGTTGAGGAGATTGATTCCGGCTAGGACTCAAGTCTAAGTTACGATCGCCACGCCGAACAAAGTTATCCAACCCAAGGAAGACAGTATTTGGTTTTTTCCGCTGTGGGCTTGCTGTCAGGGTAAGATCGAAGGTATTGGTGGGGTAGAGCCAGTCGATCGCACAATATTTTTTGCCTAGTTTCCGTGAACCGGTAGGTGTTAAAATAGGGGTATCAAATTTTTAGGCTCAAACTCATGTGCAGCAAGAGTTTGATGCCCCTCCTCTGAAAAAACGATTCACGGAAAGTCTGAAAGCTTTACAGGATAAGGTTTTGGAGTGAATATGAAATTTTTGGTATTGACAACCCGAAGGCTGGAATGGTACTTTTGTTTTAGATTCACGGAACTGCACCTTGAAAACCAAATACACCCTGGCTTCTGGAACGGGCGGCCGGATAAAACCTAAAACCCTATCAGGGATTGAAACATTTCTACCAAAGTCTCGAAGACGCTGCCCGTGTGCCGGATAAAACCTAAAACCCTATCAGGGATTGAAACATGGGTTCAACTTCATAATCAGCCATGTTGTGGTGCCGGATAAAACCTAAAACCCTATCAGGGATTGAAACATTATTTGATGGTGTGTGTTGGGGGCGTTTTGCCCCCAACGCCGGATAAAACCTAAAACCCTATCAGGGATTGAAACTTAATATTTTTATTTTTAAAATACCAGTTCGACGAAACATCTAGCCGGATAAAACCTAAAACCCTATCAGGGATTGAAACCTTACAAGCCTGCCAGATTGAGCCGTCCGGGGCTTCGCCGGATAAAACCTAAAACCCTATCAGGGATTGAAACTAAATGCCACAAGGCATATCCAGGCTCTCACCAACAAGCCGGATAAAACCTAAAACCCTATCAGGGATTGAAACTAAACGCTAGTTGCCATCGGTTTATGTTTGTAGGCCGGATAAAACCTAAAACCCTATCAGGGATTGAAACGGAGAGCCAATGATTACGACTGTTGTTGCTAAAGGCCGGATAAAACCTAAAACCCTATCAGGGATTGAAACAAATCGCCAGTCGGTGCGGGTGCGGGGCTGGGAGATGGTGAGCCGGATAAAACCTAAAACCCTATCAGGGATTGAAACGCTAAAACTTCCGGTTTGATAAGAAGCTACAAGCAGCGCCGGATAAAACCTAAAACCCTATCAGGGATTGAAACACCATCTGGACACCCCGCGCCGCCCTTCGACTGGGAAGCCGGATAAAACCTAAAACCCTATCAGGGATTGAAACTTACTATTCAGGTGTAATTTATCCACAATCAAAGCCGGATAAAACCTAAAACCCTATCAGGGATTGAAACTAGCCGTGGTTGCTGTAACTTTAGCCGCCACTTTCTGTAGAGCCGGATAAAACCTAAAACCCTATCAGGGATTGAAACTTAGAGGATCTGCATTGCAAAGTTGGCCTATTTTCGCCGGATAAAACCTAAAACCCTATCAGGGATTGAAACACTCCTTCCCCACGGGCGATCGGCTACAGCAAAAGCCGGATAAAACCTAAAACCCTATCAGGGATTGAAACAAAGGCTCAGACTTTGATTGTGTATTTGTCTATTTCGGGCCGGATAAAACCTAAAACCCTATCAGGGATTGAAACCCGGTGGTCGTCGGCTCCAAGCCTTTTTCCATCAACTGAGAGCCGGATAAAACCTAAAACCCTATCAGGGATTGAAACCCATTAGAGTTGGAGCATCTTTTTCTAAATTACTTGGCCGGATAAAACCTAAAACCCTATCAGGGATTGAAACACTCCAACCGCATTGCTTCCAAGGGTGAATCATTGCCGGATAAAACCTAAAACCCTATCAGGGATTGAAACTATAACGAGCGCGGTCTTTAGCTTGCTGACAACTGCCGGATAAAACCTAAAACCCTATCAGGGATTGAAACGCAACTGTGTCAAGTCAACATAAAAACGAAGTCGCAAGCCGGATAAAACCTAAAACCCTATCAGGGATTGAAACGAAGTCATCGCACCCGCCGCAGCACCCGCACCCACAACACTGCCGGATAAAACCTAAAACCCTATCAGGGATTGAAACGAACTTGCCAGATCGCACGGCATCGTAACTCTGACATGCCGGATAAAACCTAAAACCCTATCAGGGATTGAAACGAACATAGCCCCAACTTCTATTACACTTACGAACCGCGCCGGATAAAACCTAAAACCCTATCAGGGATTGAAACATTCTGGATACCGAGACGACGGGCCTGTACGATGCCGAGCCGGATAAAACCTAAAACCCTATCAGGGATTGAAACAAAATGGACAGCTTGGCCGCCTTCTTTGAGATGGATTTGGTGCCGGATAAAACCTAAAACCCTATCAGGGATTGAAACATCCTTGGCCTTCAGTGGCGAGACGGAATTAAAGTTTTGCCGGATAAAACCTAAAACCCTATCAGGGATTGAAACGTTGTCTTGTGGTGCTGGAATTTCGCCCACCAGTTGCAAGCCGGATAAAACCTAAAACCCTATCAGGGATTGAAACAAGGCGTGGCGTTTGGTTAGGAAATAATGCTTTTAGCCGGATAAAACCTAAAACCCTATCAGGGATTGAAACTCCTTTAAAATTCAGCATTAGCAATGGGCAGATTGCCGGATAAAACCTAAAACCCTATCAGGGATTGAAACAAAAATAATGGGGTTAAGGTGCTGCGGGTGCAGGCCGGATAAAACCTAAAACCCTATCAGGGATTGAAACGCACGTTTAACCCCCGCATCTTCAAGGTATCCCGCGCCGGATAAAACCTAAAACCCTATCAGGGATTGAAACGAAAAAGTTGGTTGCTCAGATGAACGTGCAGCGGGCCGGATAAAACCTAAAACCCTATCAGGGATTGAAACGGGGAGACGGATTGACAGGGTTTGCTGTCCCTCTGGCCGGATAAAACCTAAAACCCTATCAGGGATTGAAACGTTAATTAACTATAGTTCGTTTACGAACAACTGGCCGGATAAAACCTAAAACCCTATCAGGGATTGAAACAAGCGGCATCGGGCTCGGTTGGTTTCAGATTGTTTGGCCGGATAAAACCTAAAACCCTATCAGGGATTGAAACAACTCTTCTTCCTCTCTTTCTCTTCTCTTGAAAAGCCGGATAAAACCTAAAACCCTATCAGGGATTGAAACTGAGCTTGCGGTTTAGTTCGTGGCGCTGTGCTAAGCCGGATAAAACCTAAAACCCTATCAGGGATTGAAACTACAAGGAATAGGTTTACTTAACGGGTCTTCCCAGAGCCGGATAAAACCTAAAACCCTATCAGGGATTGAAACACTAACTTCTGCAAAGCTTCTGCCTGTTGCACTTGCCGGATAAAACCTAAAACCCTATCAGGGATTGAAACCCAGGGAACCCCAGAGGAGAAAACCAACTTAAGGCCGGATAAAACCTAAAACCCTATCAGGGATTGAAACAGCTTTCTACACGGTTCGCCATGTGGCTGAGCGATGAGCCGGATAAAACCTAAAACCCTATCAGGGATTGAAACTACGATTACAGGCTGAAGAAACTAACCAATACAGAATGCCGGATAAAACCTAAAACCCTATCAGGGATTGAAACTTTGCTAGTCGCTTTTTCATCTCGTACAGCGCGGCGAGCCGGAATCGCCGGATAAAACCTAAAACCCTATCAGGGATTGAAACAGCAGAAGCTACTATCAACCGCCGACTTGCAGCTATGCCGGATAAAACCTAAAACCCTATCAGGGATTGAAACCAAAACAAGGTAAAAGAATGCACAAGTCAATCAAAGCAATCGCAGCGTCAATATTAAGTTTTACTGTCGCAACAGCGGTTTACGCTCAAAGACCGCCGGAGCAATGGGTTCAAGTAGTTACGACCGAAGACGGCAATCGGATTTATCTTGATCTGTCTTCCCAAGTACGACTGTTTGACTCTGGGGTCAAGAAAAGCACTTTCCGCACCGTGACTACTTCCCCTGAAGGAAGGTCATTGAGGGGAATGCGCTATCAAGCTGATTGCTTCCAGAGAACTTTAGCATTGCAGGCGGTGGAAATAGTAAACGCTCAAGGTTCATTTGTTCGGCGGGTTCCCCTAGAGAGCGCAGACAAAGCGCCTACTGTGCCGACAAAAGATACGGTTGCAGAAGCAATCTTGCAATATGCTTGCTCTCAGTTCTAGGGAATCCGATCGCAAGCAACGTCACAAATTAAAACGCCCCTGCGATGCAGCAAACTTGCCGGAAAATACCTATTTCCCCATCTAGGGCTTGAAACGCCCAAACTACAAAATTATTGGCTCAAAAATAGACCTCTCCTCTCTCTTTTTATCTCCTCCCATAACCTCAAGCAATCGATCGACTACACGCCTCCAAGTAAAATTTTCAGCCACAAAAGCCGGGCCCGCAACCCTCGCTTTCGCAGCCAATCCAGGCTGTTCGATCGCCCTTTGCATCAAATCAGTCAAATGTTCCCACTTAGGAGCTAAGATAAATAAGGTTTCCCCCTCACTCTCCACAGCCGTAAATTTACTCTCAATCCGCTGTGCAAAGTTCGATCGCGTAAAATCATCCGTAGGGCCGCCCGCCGTGCAAATAACCGGCAAACCGCAAGCTGCAGCTTCTAACACCGGCAGATTAAAACCTTCTGCCAAATAGGGAGAAACATAAACATCTGCTGCTTGGTAAAACTCAGCTATTTGAGCAAAAGATAGCTGGCTACCAGTATAAATTAATCTTGGTAAAACCCTCGCTCTTTCGGCATCGTTGAGCACAACTCGGCAGGCTTGGGCAATCTCGTCTCTCGACGGATAAAGCAGTTCCGAACCTTTTAAAACTAATCTCGCATCTGGATATTTGTCAACTACCGCAGCGAAGGCTTTTAATAAAGGGCGAATACCTTTGCGATCCGTTTGTCCTCCGATGTTTAAAAATATAAAATAGTTTGACCAGCCCAAGCTTTGGCGCAGTGATTGACGCCGATCGCCCGTAGCAGGATAATAAATATTAGGATCGACCCCCAAAGGTACAACGGCAATGCGATCGGCCTCAACTCCGCTGCGAATTAAGCCGGCTTTTGACCAAGCTGAAGGTGTAATAATTTTCGTTTCTGAATTAACCGGGGTTTGGGCGATCGACTTAACACCCATCGCCTGTAATACTGAACGGGTAATAATCCCCCATTCTGTGGCTGCAAATACCCAAGTTTGAGCGCTGCTGGATGCCGAGAAGTTCCACGGGCAGTACATTCGCAGGGTAACATCCGCTGACTGATTTACCCCAGGGCTCTTAATGCTGCGAAGTAATGTTTCATTTGGGCGATCGAACAAACTAATTTTCGTCTCCCAAGCTGCGTCAATGTAGGGCATATCGCGGTGGAAAAGCTCAATTTTTCCTCGCGGGCGATTCCCTACGGGATAGCTGCGCCGCGCGTGCATTTCCAGCAGTTGAAATTGATTGGCTACGCAATAGGAATGATAAATAAAACGCCAGCCTTCAACAATAATCTGCAATTCAAAACTCCCGCTTTTGGAATTAAAAATTCACCTAATAATCAGAAACTGGTAATTAGTAATTAGCCAGCAAAAATTACCAATTACCAATTACCAATTACCAGAAAGAATAGGTTTACAGCCAGAACCCCGATCGGGAGAAATTAAAAGAAGACTGTTCATTAAGCTGTTGGGCATCTAAATTGTATTTTTTGGGCGGGCGAGACGCCCAACCCCTACTCCCCACAAGACTTTTCTTAAATTTGACTCTACAATTTAAATGCACTTCAGCTTACTCCAATCCTCTTCTTTCCAGGTAGATGTCGGTATCCCAGGTCAACTGTCAACTGTCAACTGTCAACTGTCAACTGTCAACTGTCAACTGTCAACTGTCAACTGTCAACTGTCAACT
>NZ_JAUBOV010000001.1:372428-414123 GCF_036700405.1 Microcoleus sp. T3_D1 | reverse complement strand
CGCCTGATTGTCGGTATGATCGAATCAATGACGTGGCGATCGGCTAGCTCACTCTTTTAAGATACAAGGGGCGGGTTCACCCATAAATTTTGCCACCCATCAATAATCTCGATAAACCCGCCCCCACCCAACGAATAACCCCGATTAAGCATAGTCGCCCAACCGTTAAATTCAATTAATGGGGAATTGGGCCTTTATAGCATGGGGAATTGAGCCGAAAAGTAGAATCTGTAGGTGCGGGTTCACCCATGAATTTTGCCACCCCTCAATAATTTTGATAAACCCGCCCCCCAACTCAAAGACGATATAATTGACATTTGAGTAAAAGTCGATTATTGTAGGCGACTAATATTCTCTTTTGTCCTTCAAAAACAGTTATTAATAGTGAAACTGCCCAATGGTCATCTAGCAGATTTAGGCAATAAAATAGAAGAATATTCTCTAAATCCGAATCATCAAGAAGGAAAAAATAAAGCTGTTTTGTTTGCCAGTAAGTTAGGCATTACCCTAAAAAATGCTGAAATGCTCAAACAGGCTTTAAAAGAAGCTGCTATCAACGAAGATGTTGTTATTCAAAAAAACAATGAATACGGAACACATTACAACATGAAATTCTTGCTGAAAACCGAAGTAGGTGAATCTCTGATTCTAGCAGCTTGGATCGTCCGCTTAGGTGAAAGTTTCCCCCGATTAACAAGTTGTTATCCCGTCAAAAAGTGAGGTAAAAACAATGAAAACAATTAAAGACCTAGATATTGTTGCTTTAACTGAAGATTTAGAAGCCACCCATTTTGAAACAAAACAAATCATTAAATTATATAAAGGACAAGTAGGAACAGTCGTGATGGAATTTGATGGCAGTGCTTTTGAGGTAGAATTTTCTCATCAAGATGGTAGAACTTATGCAATGGAAACCATTCCGGCCACAAAATTAATGCTTTTACACTATGAGTTAGTAGAATCTGTAGGGGCAGTTCCCCGATGAATTTTGCCACCAATAATCCTTATAAACCCGCCCCAAGATATTGGTACAAATCATTTAGGCTCATTATAAAAAATCCCGCAAACATATCGTTTGCGGGATTTAGTAGGCAGGAAACTTGTAGGGAATACGGGAGCATCTCAGTTTTGTAAAAAGCATTTTTTTATTGTAGTGCGAGCGTCCCCGCTCGCGTATTGTACAATACGCGAGCGGGGACGCTCGCACTGTAAATGCAAAACTGAGATGCTCCCGGGAATACTGTTACTAAGCTCGGTCTACAATCTCTTTGGCTTTATCTTTGAGGTCTTCTTTCAGGTGAATTGCTGATGCTTCATCCTGCTTGGCTTGACCTTCTAATTTATCTTTCTGATTGCCAGTAACTTCGCTAACAGCTTCTTGGATTTTGCCTTCAATATTTTTCGCTGTGGCTTCGACTCTATTTTCAATGTTCATAATTTTTTATTCTAACTCTACAACTATTAATATATGATTTTCAAGTTGAGTCTGTATCTCTCTTTAGATAGATTGGCTGTTAACTTTATAGATATCCGGTAGGGAGACGGCACCGTGCCCTTCTTCGTGCC
Source organism: Microcoleus sp. T3_D1 (assembly GCF_036700405.1). Taxonomy (NCBI): domain Bacteria; kingdom Bacillati; phylum Cyanobacteriota; class Cyanophyceae; order Oscillatoriales; family Microcoleaceae; genus Microcoleus; species Microcoleus sp. T3_D1. Next base: position 412,557 of record NZ_JAUBOV010000001.1, on the reverse strand, counting down.
AACTTAAGCTCAAACCAAGTTACAGATTGCTGTTTGACTATTAAGGCCAGATCCCCCCTAGCCCCCCTTAAGAAGGGGGGGACAGGAAGCCTCTTTAAGTCAACCCCTACTCCCCTTCTTAAGGGGGATTTAGGGGGATCTAGACTCGACTATTAGCGAGATTTCTCAAGGGTTTTAGTCTTAAGTTGACACGACGAAAGGCACTGCCGTGTCCCTACGGAGAGATAGAAGTTGCAGGTTGGATCGCAACTTCGACAAGTTTATTTTTCGAGGAAAGACCTGATTTAATGCCGATCGCAGATTTCGGCACTTTAAACTTTTTCGCCAACAGCATGATTAATTCTTGATTGGCTTTACCCTCCACAGGCGGCGACTTGAGATGTACTGTAAGGCTGCCGTCGGGTTGTTCTTCGATGCTTTGCTGTTTGGAATTCGGTTTAACTCTAACTGTGAAAGTTTTCATGTGACTAATAACTAATAACTAATGACTAATGACTAATAACTAATGACTAATGACTAATAACTAATGACTATCTGAATGTTCGATCTTCGTTCCCAAAACTTTCAGGAATTCAGCTAGCCAGTTAGGATGTGCTGGCCACGCGGGGGCGGTGACTAAATTGCCATCGACTACGGCTTCGGTAACTGGAACTTCTGTATATTTGCCGCCGGCCCGGAGTACGTCGGGGCTGCAAGCGGGGTATGCGGTGCAGCGTTTGCCTTCGAGTACGCCGGCGGCGGTTAGAACCTGTAAGCCGTGACAAATAGATGCGATCGGCTTTTTGCTGTTGGCAAAGTAGCGGGTAATTTGCAGCACTTGTTCGTTGAGGCGGATGTATTCTGGGGCGCGTCCTCCGGGGATAATCAAAGCGTCGTAATCGGCGGGGTTGATTTCGTCAAAAGTCGCGTTTAAAGTGAAGTTGTGACCGGGTTTTTCGCTGTAGGTTTGATCGCCTTCAAAGTCGTGAATAGCGGTGCGAATTGTTTGACCCGCGGCTTTGTCCGGGCAGATGGCGTGGACGGTGTGACCTACCATTTGCAGTGCTTGGAAGGGAACCATTACTTCGTAGTCTTCTACAAAGTCGCCGACTAGCATTAATATTTTTTTTGCTGTCATGTTTCCAACTCCTGTTATTTGGATTTTGTTAAATAGGATTTAAAAAAATGCGGGGCCGTTAAAAAGCTGGCCCCGCAAGCTATTCTGGAATCTAGAAACCGTTGCGTCCCCAAATGACCATTGAAATTGAGAAGGAGAACAGAACTAGCACCGAAACCCAACCGAGTGACAAAATATCCATAGCTATTTATTGAACAAACTGTACAAAGTGACTCCAAACCTTATGATAAGTCAATTTGAGCCATTTTTGAAATGAGGGCGCTGTGAAGGATTCGTCAAATTTTAGTGCGGCTGAACGGGTAGAATCTTTGAAGGCAGGGACGGTTGCTGGTTTGTCTTGTTTGCTGGCTTTTGGGGCGATCGCCCTTGGTAATAGCTTAATTCTAGCCGATAGGTTGGATTCTCTGGCGAGTTTGCAGGTAAGGGAAATTGACCTAAATTTTGCCTTCAGGGCGACTCTCGCACTTTTGGGCGGTTTTTTGTTCGGCGTGACTTACCGCTATGCGATTCGCCGAGATGTTAACCCGCAGCTTAAATCTGGTGCGGTGTTGGCTTTTGGGTTGGTGCGGGCTTTTGGACAGTTGGATGCTGGATTGTTTTTTGATCCCGGAAAGATGCCCGCCCTACAGGAGTTATTGCCGTTTGCGGTTCGCGGTGTCGAGAGTGTGGTATTGTTTGCGATCGCGGGTTTTGTGTTGGATTGGGCGATCGGGCGATCGTGGATTAAGCCTTTCGATTCTTGAGATTTGCCGTTGGTTGGGGACAGGTTTACGATCGCCCTCCGTCAAAAACTTGTAGGGGCGGGTTCACCAATAGTTTCAAAGGATACCCAAAGACTCCAAAACCCGCCCCCACCCCGCGCGATCGCCACCCAAGTGGGGGCGGGTTTACGAGATTATCGGTTTTAGGCAATTATTGTTGGTAAAACCCGCCCCTACAGATTTAATTCCTCAAATTCTGGATTGCCGTAAAGCATTTGCCTGTCTACCGCCGACAAAACTTTATTGTTAGCAGCCTCAGAAACTAAACACTGACAAACTAGCTGCGCTACATCTGCCCGGTGAATCGTTCCAGCAACTCGACAATCTTCTGTTAAAATACCGTTGCCTGTTGCAGGTTCCGATTTGAGTCCGCCCGGACGAATTACTGTATAAATCATCCCGCTTGCTATCAAATGATTTTCGGCTTTTTCTTTCTCAATTAAAACCGGGCGCAAAGTTTCTAAAGCTTGGGGCGGCAAAGCGCCGACACTATTACCGCTGCCGATTGATGAAACTAAAATAAATTTTTGCACGCCTGCTTTGACAGCCGCATCAATCAAGTTTTTGTTGCCCAAATAATCGGCTCTTTCTCCATCTTTGGGTAAGCCGCCAATTGTGCTGATTACGGCATGAATTGGCTCACCCCCAGCCATCGCAGCTTCCATAGCTGCTGCATCCAAAGCATCGCCAGTCACGACTTTGATGCCCATTGCTTCTAATTCGGTGGTGGTTGCGGGCGATCGCAAAAGTGCAGTTACTTGCATCTTTTGTGCTGTCAGACATTTAGCGATTTCTAAGCCGACTCCTCGACTAGCACCAGCTAAAAAAATGTGGAATTTCTCTGTCATATTAATTGTGTTTTAAGTTATGCAGAAATTGGTTTATTTGACTGGATATAATTATACAACAATCCTCTGTAAATTTTTCAATTAGTTTTTTTAACCGCAGAGGGCGCAGAGGGCGCAGAGGAAGAGAGGGGAAAGATTCGCAATTCCCGATTCCCAATTTCCCATTTACGTTAGAGTTTTTTGCCCACTATTACTACCCAAGATTGAGCTTCGCGGGGTAAGCCGGGGGGGCGATAGTAGTGATTGACAATTGCAAATCCCGCTTGTTCTAAACAAGGCGCTAAAGTATGATATTCCCATCCGGCTGTATAGCGTTTTCCCGTTGGTCTCTCGTCGTATCCTTCCCAATTTCCCCGGCACATTGACATGACAATTGCACCGCTAACAACTAAGGCTTTGTGCAAATTTTGCAGCACTTTTACCATCTCGTCGCTGGGAACGTGAATCAGGGAAGCATTGGCAAAAATACCGTCAAATTCTGCCTCTGGCAAGTCGAGATTCAGAAAAGATTGTTGCCAAACTTCGCATCCTGACAACTCTTTTGCTATTTCTACAAAAGCTGGAGTTGCATCTAAGCCTACAACTGTGTGTCCTTGGCTTTTAAAGGCTACTAAATCTCGTCCTGGCCCGCATCCTATATCGAGAATTTTACCGGGATTGCGGGGCATGGCAGCGGTCAGTGCGGAGCGATTTTGGGATACGTCGTGATGCCAAGTTCCTAATCGGAAAGATTCGGCAGTTAGCTGGTATTCTGCGATCGTAGTTTCTTCGCGTTTGTCCATAATTTCCCCCTCTTGTATTATTTTAGATTTTAGATTTTAGATTTTAGATTGAAGAATGGCAACCGTAGGGACACTCCAAAAGCCCATTGGTGTCAGCTCAATGCTAAAACCATTGATAAATATCGGTTTTACCATAGTCTAGATCCCCCTAAATCCCCCTTAAGAAGGGGGAGTTTGATCAAACTCTTGTCCCCCCCTTCTTAAGGGGGGCTAGGGGGGATCGAACCCTAATAGTCAAACAGCAGAATGGTAGTAGGTTTGACGTTAAGTTGACACCAATGGACAGTGCCGTGTCCTACTCTATTTCATCCGATTGAAAACTGGTATAAGAGTTAAACAACCAGGGTTTTTTGTTCGGATTTGGTAACTGCTGAATCAACTTCTAAGAGAGAACCTTCGGGAGATTCGATCGCAAATCCCGCATCTCGAATCATGTCCCAATCTTGATGGGCAGCTTGTCCGGGAGTTGTCAGATAATCGCCAACAAAGATAGAATTAGCGGGGTAGAGTCCGAGAGGTTGCAGCGATCGCAAATGCACTTCCCGTCCGCCAGCAATCCGAATTTCTTGACTGGGAAGCAAAAATCGGAACAAACAGAGAATTCGCAAACATTGGCGGGGAGTTAACCGATTCACATCTGCAAATGGCGTACCGGGAATCGGAATGAAAAAGTTGACGGGTACGCTAGTAACGCCCAACTTGCGAAGCGAAAGCGCTAAATCGATCGCATCATCATCCGATTCGCCCATCCCCAAAATTCCGCCGGAACAAGTTGTGATCCCCGCTGCTTTTACGTGTTCGACGGTTTCCACCCGATCGCCAAAAGTGTGAGTCGTGCAAATGTCCGTGTGATATGATTCGGAAGTATTGAGATTGTGATTTACGCGATCGACTCCAGCTTTTGCCAAGCGGTGAGTTTGTTCCTCGCTCAACAATCCCAAACAAGCACAGATTTTTAGGTTATAATTTGCCTTCACAGTCTCGACAGCATCCAAAACGCGATCGAAAGTAGAAGCGTTAGGTTGGCGCCCCGAAATCACCAAACAAAACGTACCAGCTTTTAAGTCTGCTGCGCGTTGGGCGGCATCCAGAATTTTCTCCTTAGCTAAAAGCGGATATTTCTCAATTTCCGCAGTCGAAATTTTTGACTGAGAACAATAATGGCAATCTTCAGGACAAAGGCCACTTTGAGCATTTAACAAATAGTGCAGCCTGACTCGGTTTCCCCAGTAGTGGCGGCGCACCCGATAAGCTGCGTTTAGTTGTTCCAGCAAAACCTCATCCGGTGCGCGCAATACGGCTAAAGATTGCTCGCGAGAGAGACATTTGCCCGCCAGCGCGTCGTCAGCCAAATCGTTCCAATTGGGTAAATTCATTACTAAAATTAAAGGGTTTACAGAGTATCCAAAACCTGACGAATTACCCGATAAATCGATTCTAGTTCATCAGGAGAAATGCAGTAGGGAGGCATCACGTAAAGCGTATTTCCCAAGGGGCGGAGCAAAAACCCCGCTTCGAGAAATCTGGCTTTCAATAGAGGACCGATGTCATTAAAATAACCGGAAACGCTTTCCGTTTTCACATCCATTGCTGCGATGGTGCCGCAAGTCCGAATCCGTTCGAGTTTAGGATGATTTCTCAGCCATTGATTCAGATATTTGTGGTGGAGTTTTTCCATCCCTTGATACACATTTGGGTTTTGCTCCAAAAGCTCCAAGGATGCTACACTCACCGCACAAGCTAAGGGATTTCCGGTGTAAGAATGACCGTGAAAAAAAGCTTTGTCCCATTCATCTCGCCAGAAAGCTTGATAAATATCCTCCGATGCCATTGTGACAGCAATTGGCAAACAGCCACCAGACAATCCTTTAGACAAACACAGGATATCCGGTGAAGTTCCCGATTTAACCGAGGCAAACAGTTCGCCTGTGCGCCCAAAACCCGTCATTACTTCATCGTAAATCAACAATACATTAAACTGGCGGGCAAGTTGTGCGATCGCCCGCAAAAACTCAGGGCGGCACATTCGCATCCCCCCAGAACCTTGCACCAAAGGTTCGATAAAAATACCCGCATAGCCGCCCTGCTTTAACAAAAACTCCAATTTCTCCAAACTCGCCGCCTCTTTGCTTTCCACCTCGCTGTCGCCGTCAAAAGTCGCCGGAAAAGGAACAACATCCCCAGCAAACATTAAAGGTGCAAAAGATTCCCACCACAGCGAACTTCTGCCAGCAGACATCGCGCCCACAGTATCGCCGTGATAACCTCCCTCAAAACTAATAAAGCTAGTACGGTTAGTTTCTCCGAGATTGCGCCAATATTGAAATGCCATTTTCAGAGCAACTTCAACAGCAGTCGAGCCGTTATCAGAAAAGAAAATCCGCGTTAAAGAAGCAGGCGTATGAGTTAGCAATTTACTCGCAAGTTTCTCGGCAGGTTCGTGAGTAAACCCCGCAAAAATTACGTGTTCTAGCTTTTGGGCTTGTTCATAAAGAGCCTCTGCCAGAACCGGATGGCTGTGCCCGTGAACAGTCACCCACCAACTAGAAATGCAGTCGAGAATTTGCCGCCCGTCTGCTAATTCCAGCACCGATCCTTTGCCGCGAATTACCTTCAGCGGCGGGGCAGCCGTTTTCATTTGCGTGAAGGGCTGCCAAATCGGTGAATTTGAAGAATTTTGTTCCAGATCCGCAGTCATTTTTGCCCCGATTACTAATATTAACCAAAATTATCTACCAGTTTTCATTGAATTAGAGATATCGCATCAGGACACGGCGCCGTGCCCATTTGTGTCAACTTAAGGTCAAAGTTAGTCAGAGACTGGTGTTTGACGATTAGGCCTAGATCCCCCCTAACCCCCCTTAAGAAGGGGGGAACAAGAATCTTCTCAAAGTCAACCCCTACTCCCCTTCTTAAGGGGGATTTAGGGGGATCTAGACTCAGGTAAAAACGAGATTTATCAAGGTTTTTAGCCTTAAGTTGTCACCAATGGGCAGTGCCGCGTCCCTACGATATTTAATCAGATTCAAAACTGCTATAATATAGCAATCTTAACTCAGTTGTGAGCTTTTATCTTTTCTTACTTCTTCTTCTCTTCCTTCGTGTCCTTAGCGTCTTCGCGGTTCGTTAAAAAAAATCTAGTTTGGTGTCGAGGGCCGCTGCCTGGGAACGTCAGCACCCATACCACGTATTCGCAGGCAATGGTTAAAATTGTCAGTTACAATTTTCTGCCTTTGAGCAAATAAGTCGTCATAGATCCTTTGCCTTTAACATTAATTTTACCGCGTTTTTCCAACAAATACTTATCGCACAGCAACTCATAAGTGGAGTTACTAACTTGAATTTTACCCGGAAGTCCCTGAGATTCCATGCGGCTTGCTGTATTCACAGCATCTCCCCACAAATCGTAAATAAACTTTTTAGTGCCGATGACACCTGCTACAACAGGCCCAGTATTAATGCCAATGCGGATATTGAGAGGTTTACCGCATTCGTCGCGGAATTTCATAATTTCTTGCTGCATTTCCAGGGCCATTTCGGCAATAGATTCGGCGTGATTTGTACAGGGAAGTGGCAAACCGCCTGCTACCATATAATTGTCGCCGATAGTCTTAATTTTTTCTAAGCCGTATTGTTCGCTTAAGCGATCGAAAGATGAAAATATTTTGTTAAGCAACTCGACTAATTCTTCAGGAGATGTGCGCGAAGATATTTCGGTAAAGCCCACAATATCAGCAAACAAAACCGTAACCTCGGCAAATCCGTCCGCAATATTTATCTGGCCTTGTTTTAGGCGATCGGCAATCATTACCGGTAAGATATTTAGTAATAAACGATCCGACTTTTCTTGTTCGGCGCGCAATACTTCCTCAGCTTGTTTCCGCTGTGCAATTTCCTGGTATACTCGGTGAAACATTTGATTGAATGCGACCATGAGTTCTCCCAACTCGTCATCCCGCTTGACAGACAGAGAGTAGAAATCAGGTTGTGCTCGATCTTTACTCAAAGCGTCTCCAGCAGCGATCAAGTCATCGCGCAATCTCAAGAGAGGTGAAATTACTGTCACCCCTAAAAAAAACATAGTCACAGAAGTGACAAAGGCTGATATAATGATGACTAGAACCGCAATCCGCCCGATAAATGCGTAGAGTTCCGGTTGAACGGTGGAAGCATCGTGGCGAACAATTAAGATGTAATCGCCTCCCAAATGTCGCTCCGTCCAAGCAATATCGTAGCGCTTGCCATCGAAATTGTGATGGTGAACTATACGAGCTTTTTTTAGTTGCTCTAAACTGATTTCTGGGGGTTCGCCAAGTGTATATATTAGCTCACCGTTAGCTTGGTAAATAGATAGTCCTAAGACTACTTGAGAATCCTTAGTAATATTTTTTACTTCTTCTTGCAAGAAAGTGCGATCGGAAATATCTTGTTGGAGCAAAAACTCTAGGGAATCAACAGTCGCCCGAGATACCTGTTCCAGTTGACTTAAAAGTTCATTTTCGCGCCGAAAATAAGAGGGAACTAAAATAATTCCCTCTATGACAAGAATGCTAGCAAATACCCACAAAGCTATTTGCCTCGACAAGCGAGATTTGAAAAATTTCAAAAATGAGAAAATCCGCAATAACATAAAACTTACTATTTTGCAAATGGCTAATGTAGGACATAGAAAAATCAACCCGGTTTCTCGTAATAAATTTTGGGTTGTCAACGAAGCAACCGCGCAGAAACCGGGTTCTCACATCCCCTGTGTACTTCCTATAATTGTCAGCAGTCAACAGCCAGCAGCTATTAACTGTTACTTCTTGGCTGCTTGCTGCTGACTAATATCATGTCCGATTGATTAACCATAATATCGCGGTCGGGGCGGGTTTTTCAGATTGTCAATTATTGGCAGGTATTGTTGGCTCACGGGCCCCTACGAAAATCGCGGTCGATCGACCGGACATGATATAATGACTGATGACTCTGGACTAACTAGCAGACCCCTTAATAATATAATAAACAAATTAAACCGAAACTGCGCTGACTAACCTGCCTGCAAGCAGATAAGTATTCATATCTCCCTTGCCTTTGATGTGGATAATTCCTCTGTTTTCAAACAGATACTTATTTCTCAAGATATCGTAAGTTGATTGTGTGACTTGAATCACGCCGGCAATCCCGTTAGGGTAGAGGAAAGCTCAGACATATTTGCCATCGCTACTCCTACACCTACACAAAATAAAATTGTCACCGCAAGCAGAATTCGCTTATAAATTAATTGGCTGATGGCAGCCCGACTGCGAGAAATCAACTGGCGCATGGTATCCTCAAGTGTGAGGTTTAATCTTTATTTCAATTTATGCACTACTAACATAACACTGGTTGTTCAGACTGTTTTGCGGGCGTCCGGGGTAAAGCAAGACTGTCTGAGTGCAACCGAGGGTTAATTATTGTTTACCGCGAGGGTTTCGCTTATCCGTAAGAATACGCATAACTTTATAGTGGTTTTCTGTTGAGTGAAGTACAGATGATCGGGTAAGGACACGGCGGTGGCCTCTCCCTACTTCACGCAATTTTTGCTTGATATCGGTTAGGATAGCAATTGTAGTCTATGGTTGGCGATCGTGAATTCTGACTCTACTGCTTCACCTGCGAACAACGAAATTTTTCCTGGAGAAGTTTTCGTCAATACTGCCAATTTTGATACCGGCATTCGGCGACTTTTACCTAAATATGACGAAATGTTGGATGTATTAGCAGGCTGCATTGCTAACGCAAACCACCGCATTTTAGAACTCGGCTGCGGTACGGGGGAACTCACTTTAAAAGTTCTCCAACGCTACCCGTCTGCGGAAATAGTTGCTGTCGATTACTCGCCGCGAATGCTTGATTTTGCCCGCGCAAAAATAGAGTCGGCAGGATACGCAGCCCGGTGGACTGGAATAGAAATGGATTTTGGAGAATGGGCTAACAATCCAAATTTCTCAGGCTTGGGCGATAAATTCAATGCTTGCATTTCATCTCTGGCAATTCACCATCTTGAGGATGACATGAAGTTGAAATTGTTTCAACGGATTCGCGGAAGTTTAAATGCTGGTGGCTGTTTTTGGAATGCCGATCCTCTTTTAGCAGAATCAGCAGCAATGAAAGATATTTATCAAGCGGCGCGAGAAGATTGGGCGCTAAATCAGGGGGAAACTTTAGCCGAAATTCGCGCAAATGTGGGGACGAGTGTCTCTTACGGCTATTCTAATCCCGATCGCCTAGCTACACTTTCGGCACAGTTGGAAATGCTTGCCTCATCTGGGTTTGAGACTGTTGCAGTTCCTTGGAAATACTACGGTATGGGGGTGTTTGGGGGATTTGTTAATTGAAAAAACCAGTTTTGCTATGTAGGATGAAACCTCAGCACCTTACTGCTTAAAGAAAGATTGCAGTTAGTATTTTAGGTTACTAAGTTAGGTTTGATAAAATATATAATACTGTCAGGATTGAGGAAACAAAATGACTGCAACTGCGATTCAAAGTATTGACTGGGATGCTTTTTCTTCGGAACTATCGGGAATTGAAATAATTAGCGATCGCGCGCAAGTTGTCAAGCTATCTCAAGACTATTATCATTTCAGTCCAGTTTTGCAACCTATCTTAAGTGATAAAACAGGAGATTTAGTCGTTCGTCCCGCCAGCGAAGCCGAAGTTTTGCGGATTGCAGCAGCCTGCGTCAAATCCAAAATTCCGCTAACTGTCAGAGGTGCAGGAACGGGCAATTACGGGCAGTGCATTCCCCTCAAGGGCGGCGTCATTTTAGATACCACCAAAATGCACAGTATCCGCTGGATAAAACCGGGTTTAGCTTGCGTAGAACCAGGGGTGAAAATGTCGGTTTTCGACAAACAAGCGCGAGAAACCGGTTGGGAATTGCGGATGGTTCCCTCAACCTATCGCACCGCAACGATTGGGGGATTTATCGGCGGCGGTAGCGGGGGAATTGGTTCGATAACTTACGGGCAATTGCGCGATCGCGGAAATCTTCATGCTGTTCGAGTCGTTACAATGGAAGACGATCCCCGCGTCATCGAATTGCGTGGCGATGAAGTGCAAAAAGTCAATCACGCTTACGGCACAAATGGGATTATTACTGAGTTAGAAATTCCCCTCGCCCCTGCTTATCCTTGGGCGGAAATCATCGTCGCTTTTGACGATTTTATGATATCGGCCAACTTCGGTCAAGCTTTGGGCGATGCTGACGGAATTATCAAAAAACTAATTTGTGTTTGTGCTTGGCCGATTCCTGCTTATTTTGCTGCTTTCCGCGAGGAGATTCCTGAAGGTAAGCACTGCGCTTTGTTAATGGTAGCTGAATCTTGTCTGGAACCGCTGCAAGATTTGGTGCGCGAATATGGCGGCACAATTTGCTATCAAAAAAACGCGCAAGCAGCGATCAAAGGTGCAGCAATTGCTGAATTTACTTGGAATCATACAACTCTACACGCTCGCAGCGCTGACCCGTCTCTGACTTATTTGCAGACGCTTTTTCCCGCAGATAAAGGTTTAAAGTTAATTGAAGAACTGTATAATTTTTATGGGGATGAGGTGATGATGCACTTGGAGTTTTTGCGGATGAATGGCAGGGCGATCGCCGCGGCTTTGCAAATAGTTCGCTACACTACGGAATCACGGCTCAATGAAATTATTCGCTATCACGAAGAGCAAGGTGCACTGATTGCTAATCCTCACACTTATATATTGGAAGATGGAGGGATGAAAAGTATTAATGTGGAACAGTGGCAGTTTAAAGAGTTGGTCGATCCTTACGGTTTGCTTAATCCGGGTAAAATGCGGGCGTGGTTGGAACGGGATTAAGGGTGATGGTTTTTAGATAAGATTCGGATCTTGAAATCGCTGCTATACAAACGAAGTCCGCCTACGCGGACTAATAAATAAAGATTAAAACTCGGCGGTTGAAACCGCTGCTAGACAAACGAAGTCCGCCTACGCGGACTAAGAAAGCAATTTAAGGGACAGGGGCGGTAATTTCTGCTGGTGCGATCGCCCCCGGTGTAGGTACAGCTTGCTTTTCCAGTAGTAGGCGCTGTTTGTTCCGAAATTCTGCGGCCGCATCGTTCAAATTTTGGCGCTGTTCGGTATTAAATTCTTCCATGCTGCGGCCGCCGCCCAATTTCGATCGGTGAATTAAATCAAATATTCCCCTTCCGCTGCTGCGGCCGGAAAATGGGTCGGTATTGTCTTGAGTTTGAAAGTCTTGCAGCGGTTGGGCATTATTTAAACCGCTGGCTTGAGCGAAGCTTGCTTGAGGGGAGAACAGAGCACAGGATGCGATCGCGCTTGCAGCAATCCCCATCATCAATTTGCCGGATTTGGAAGTTTTGGTGTTCATAATTTATTTGTTGAACTTTCAAAAAAACAATTCTATCTAAACAATATTCTGACTTGTGAGTAAATATTATATTACTTCGCTGGGGCTAAGGAGACGGCATTGCCCAAGGCGTGTCAACTTAAGCTTTTAGTCCGCCAGTCCTCCCGCTCACCCCAGGACGGTTTCATTCGACCTAGGGGCAATCCCCCCGTGGTTGCCCCCATGTCTGAAATGCCTGTGAAATCGTCTGTGGGTGGGGGCGGGCACGGGGGCACCGCCCCTACAAAAGCCTGATTTTCGTGAGAGTGAAACAGTCCTATCGTTGACCCAGCAGTCCGCCAGGGAATGAATTCCCTGTCTCATAGCGAAAGTCCTCTCAAAGAGGACTGAAGAAGTCATTAGTCCTATGCAAGAGGACTTTGGCTTTGAGAGTCTTGTTTCAACCCCTGACGGACTATCGGTTTTAGCTTAAGTTGACAGGACGAAAGGCATCCTAGAATTGACGGTGCAGGTGAAACGATCGCCCTAAGCAAACCTGCGTCTCAGCAGCGGTTGAATGCTCAGCAGCGCCACCAAATCAAACGCCAGCAGCACTAACAGCGCTCCTCCAAAGGTGACAGTACCCCAAGGAGCTTGCATCACGACACTGGCTAGCGACCAATCGCTGTGCAGGTACAGGTAGCGGATGGGTTCGATCGCGTAACTCAGAGGATTGAGAGTCACCACAACTTGCAGCCACTCTGGCATAAATGACAGCGGCGCGAGGGCTGTGCTGGCAAATAACAGCGGCAGGTTAGTAACAAAAATTACCGCTATTAATTCTACGTGACCGGGAAGGGCGAAGGCTAAACCCAGACTCAAACCGGTGACGCCCAAAACTAACAGCAGCACGATCAGGGCGATCGCCCCTAGTCCGGCAATTCCGGGGAATCCCGCGCCCAAAAAGGCTCCCGCTGTAACGATTGTGCCGGTTTGAATAAAGCTGAGGGTGACGATAAAAATAGCCGAAGCCAGGACGATCGAAAATCTCGAAGCCAACGGCGCGACTAATAAGCGGTTGAGAAATCCGAACTCGCGATCGAACATAATCGGCAAACCAGCATTCAGCGCCCCGGCAAATGCAGTAAAAACGATAACGCCAGCGCCGAGAAATTGTCCGTAATTCTGGCTTTCGCCGAACAAGCCGGCGGGTGCATTTTCAAACAGAGCTCCGAACAAAACCAACCACATCAGGGGCTGAATAATGCCTGCAACTAGCGTCGAGGGGCGGCGCTGCAATTGAATAAACAGGCGCTTGGTTAAGGCGAGTGTTTCTTGGATGAAGTCGCCCAGCAGGGAAGTGGAAGTGTCAGCGGATGCTGTGGAGAGTGGCCGCTGCTGGTTGAGGTTGTTGGGGGATGTAACAGTACCGCTCATAATTGCTTGTTGATTAAATCTAACTCTCTTTACAGTAGCAAGTCTGGAGGTATTGGTGGTGTTGGGCGGGCGATCGGTCTAAAATTGAGAATAAGCTCATCAAATATGCTAAATAAAAACTTGATTTACTAGGAGGATTGGCTGATGTCATCAAGGGCGATCGCAACTTGGGTCAAAATCATGGAATCTTTGCCAGAAACTATTCAAGACAAAGTGGTTGAACATTTGCGAGAATATCTTGAAGACTTAAGGGATGAAGAGCAGTGGAATTTATCTTGTGAGAACACACAACAATCGCTGATTGTGGCTGCACAGCGCGCCAAACAGGAAATTTCCGCAGGAAAAGCACAGCCATTAGATATGGATATAGATTTAGAAATACCAACACTAGCCGACTATCCCAGTCGCCGAGAATTTATGCAATTGCCGTTAGAAGAGAGACGAAATATTCTAGCAAAACAAGCTGAGGTAATGTTGCAACATTACCAACAAGATAGAGAAGGGCAAGAATTAGAAGCAGGAGATTTAATTGACTACATACAAATATGAAATAAATCGCCAGGGTGATCGTGACACTCTATGATTTTTGATGGCAGGTTTGGGGAAACAGGAGAGCTATTTTTTGAAATTTATTCTAATTAGTACCTCGACCATCTGAGCAGAAAGCTGTTATAATTTTGCAAGTTCCCTGTGTTTTACATCCTTGTAAAGCTGCGTTTTTTGCGGTTTCAAGAGAATCGCTAGTACCCCAATATCCGGCTGAATTAGCACTTGCAAAAAGCTCACCACCTGCATAAGCTGCACAATTATTGAAAGACACTAGACTCCTACAAGAGCGAAAACGCTTTTGACAATTCTCTAAGGCTCTTATCTCGCTTTCTTCACGAGTAAGAGAGTCCCAAGACCATCCTAATTCTTGACTAGAAGCAGACGCGATTGCTCCCCATTTTTCAGTTGACTTTATTTTTGTACTAGAATAAGGTAACAGTAAATATACATCTCCTTCTATGGATTTTAGTGAATTCTCACGTTTAAATCTTCCTTTCATCACTCCTGGATTAGCCGTTTGGCTAAGACTGAAAAATGTACCCTTAAGGTAATCTGGAAACATATCTCCCCACACAATGCCAGTATCTGATTTGGTAATTGTAAAATTCAGTTGTGTTCCCAATATTTTCCCTTGAAAATACATTTTTCTATCAGGGTCTGTTATTTCACCAATAATTTCTCCCGATGTTTTATCAAAATTAGTGAAGCGAAGAGTAAAAGCTTTATCGAATTGATCGCCCGATCGGTATCCTACCCATCTGCCAGAGAACACACTATTTGTATCAATAGATAATGCTATTTTATCTTGAATTGCATTCGCAGAATCGATAACATTAAACTGACCACTATAAAATCTTTGAGTCAAGTTTTCATGATCTAAATATTTTCCGAATATTCCAATTCGACTGATAGCAGCACCTTTATCAAATAAATTAATAACCCTGGCTCCTCTTTTACCTACTTTTTTGGTGAATTGTTCCCAAGCCTTACCTTGAAATTGAAATAATTTGCTTAAAACCTCGATAATTATTTCTTCATCTTCAGTACCAACTGCTTGCGCTATTTTAGTTGAATTATCTGGTTTAGATAGGCAAGACATCAAAGTAGTAAAAGCAGAAATAGGGTTTTTAGCATTCAAGGCTAATTCATTTTGGCAATCTAATGAAACAGAACTAAGTAGAAGAGCTACATCAATTGGTTTTTTACCAGTGGAGCCAGCAGCCACAGCAAAAATATCCATTGCCAACAAGGAAAGATTAATATCAAATGCGCCTACTTTTTGAGATTCACTTCTTCTATTTGAAAAACTACCTCCCGACAAAATAACATCATAACGACCATGTTTCCATCGACCATCTTTAGATATTAAAGCTTGTTCAATCTGATTGCCTCCTGAAATAGTTTTGATGATACTTCCATCCCAAACGCCAATTTCTGCTGGTAAAATTAGCAATTCTCCAACAACATTTTGCTCCTTGTTTTTAGGCCCACCATAGTCATTGTGCGTTACAGGATACTGTAGTTTACCAGCAGGAATAATCAAAATTTGCTGTGCGATTGGAGAAGTTCCTTTAACTTTTATACCCTCAGAGCTTGCTTGCAATTCAAGTCCGTGCCACAAAGGCCAATTTGTACTAAAAATTTTTCCTTCCTCGGTAAATTTGCTAGTAATTTCATATTCAAGATTGTTTGAGGTAGCTTGAGCGTTAGCAGAGGGAATAACCCACTCCCAAGATGGGAATATTTGACCAGCCAAGGTCTGATTATTAACTAATTCTTGATTGCTTTTTAATTGTTCTTGAAGTTGGTTTGAGGATTTTTGGGAAGTCTCAGGTAAAAATACTTGCTGATCTATAGCTACATCAAGAGCAATCTCAGAAGCTAATGTGAATATATTTTCATCAAAGAGTGACGTAGATTTAGAAACTAAATTGACTAAATCTTTAAACTGCTTGTTTTTTTCGATTGCTTGAAAAATTGAAATCTGCTTTTTCAAAGGCAAGCCTAAAAATAAGGGATTCATAAAAACTAGGCTACGGGCAGTTGATACAAAGCTTAATTGAGGTTTTTCATTAAATTCAGGTACAAAAAAATCTATTAATCTGAGTTCATTACCAAATTTTGCAACCACAATAGCGGTAGAGTTGGTAGAGTTTTCTGTTTGACCTTCCGTTTTCTTAGTTAGCTTAATCCTTTGTCCTTGTTCTTTAATTGATTTTGATTCCGTAAGCGTCATAATTTTCCCTGACTTGAGTTCAGACTGGCCAACAGGGATATCAGTTACCTTAACCTCAACTCCTGAAAAGTCGAGCAAGCTACAACCGCCAAGCAAGCTGATTGTTGAGAGAGTAGCTACGAATAACTTAGCTTTTCTTGTAATATGGGTAGCTTTAAATAAGTAAGAACTCATTATTTTAATCCCTAATTTTTTAACAAATCTGAAGTTTTTCTTTTGGGAAAGTCCGATACCCTGTTCAGCAGGATGATGCTATTAACCATTATTAAGTATTCTTGAGGTTGTTGCTAGAGGTAAAACGTGGGATTTAGTGAAATTCACAAAACTTTACAGTGACCTCTTAGTGTGATTTAGTTGTTTAAGTTGGAAAAAGTGTTATAAAGTGGGGAAATCCTAAATTCAACCATACTCCCAGGCAGCCCTATGGACATTCAAGATGTATTACAATGGACAGACGACCGGGTATTGGCTAAGAGGGGAAAACATCTTGATTCGCTGCAAAGATGTATATTAGAGCAAGTGTGGCAAGGTCATAAATACCCAGAAATAGCTAAAGCTTGCAACCGTAGTGAGGATCATATTAAACAGGTGGCCAGGGAATTATGGAAACTTCTCTCTGATATCTTGGGAGAAGATGTTAAAAAATCTAATGTTCGTTCTATTTTAGAAAAATTACGATTCTCCAATATTTCCAATTTATGGTTTACTCAGGACTCTGTGCAAAAAATAGGTAACATTAACTTCTGTGGAGAAGGTAGGCACTGTTCAGAAGAAATAAAATATCGATCGCCCTCTACCACCAACACAGACAATATTAAACCAGAAAATCTCTATGATTTAAGAGATGCACCGACTCTCAAAACCTTCTACAACTACCCCAACTCACCCCTCACCGCCCTCGAAAACTCGATCGCCCGTCAAAACTGCCGCCTCCTCACCATCACAGGCATGGCAGGCACCGGCAAAAGTGCGATCGCCCGTCACCTCATCCCCCAAATTCAAACTCAGTTCGATCGCATCATCTGGCGCAGTCTCCGCACCTCCCCACCCCTCGAAACAACCCTCAAAACCCTCATTCAATTTCTCTCAAATCAACCAGAAATTAACATACCCGCCCACACCGATGTTCAGTTATCAATCCTAATCGAATATTTGCGAGACAATCGCTGTCTCATCATCCTCGATGACGTGCAGCAAATTCTCAGCAGCGGGCAACTTGCAGGAAATTACAAACCCGGATATGAAAACTACGGAACCCTATTTAAACTCATCGGCGAACTTCCCCACAATAGCTGTTTAATCCTCAATAGTTGGGAACCACCCTCAGACATCCTCACATTCACCGACGATAATTCAGCAGTACGTTTATTGCAGTTAACCGGTTTAGGTGAAGCCGCCACAGAAATTCTTAGACAAAAGGGTTTTTTGGATGAAGAAACATGGCCAGAATTGATTAACCTTTATCAAGGTAATCCCCTATGGTTAAAATTAGTCGCTCAAACCATTAACAACTTATTTGGCGGTAGAGTCTCTCAATATTTAAGCTGTCAACCAGTATTTTTAAGCGATGAATTGACCCCGATATTGCAGCAGCACTATCAGCGGTTGTCGGAAATAGAAAAACAGGCTATTTCGCAACTTAGTAATGAAATCGAACCTGTTTCCTTTACTCAATTTCTGGCAAAATGTCAAGGTTCGCAGGGCGAATTATGTAAAGCAATTCAATCTTTAGCCAGACGGGGAATGATCGAAAAATTGAGCGGTGAAACAGAAACCGTTTTCACGATTCCACCTGTGTTAAAACAGTATGTTAAAATGGTGGCAGATCCCCCCTAGCCCCCCTTAATAAGGGGGGGACAAGATTCTTCTCAAAGTCAACCCCTACTCCCCAACAATCAGGGGGATTTAGGGGGATCTAGATATGTGCAACTTCACATTAAATTGGTATAAGTCCTAATCTAGTTAAATGAGAGCCAACCACTATCGCAACTCAAACCCAACCTAAACTAATGCTCACTTTCGATCGATTCATCAAGCAACTTCCAGATGAAGACGGACGCTATGAACTTGTTAATGGAGAAATTGTCAAAATATTACCAACAATCAGACTCCACGAAAATGTAGCTGATTTCCTTGAAAATACGTTCCAAGACGAGGTAAAAATACTCCACCTGAATTACAGGGTATCTGGCCGAATTGTAGTCAGGACATTAACCCCGAATGGTAAAGAACAAGGCCGCCATCCTGATGTTACAGTAGTAGACAAAACCCTCTGGGAATCGCAGCCCTTCGGCCCCTCAGCCCTAACTGATGCCCCACAATTAGCAGTAGAGATAGTATCAACAAATTGGGAAGATGATTATATCGACAAGCTGGACGAATATCAGCGGCTGGGAATTTCTGAATATTGGATTGTCGATTATTTAGCTTTGGGTAGCAGAAACTATTTGGGCAACCCGAAAGAGCCGACTGTTTTTGTTTATCTACTTGATGAAAATGGCGTTTATCAAATGACTGCTTACCGAGGAACTGAGCGAATTATATCCCGAACTTTCCCAGAATTAGCACTGACAGCAGAGCAAGTATTGGATGTATGATCTCAAATATCCCGAAAATATCAGGATACAGCATGGCTCATTGGTTTCAACTTAAACCGAAAGACCGCCAGGGAATGAATTCCCTGGCTAATAGCTAAAGTCCTCTAAAGAGGACTAATGAATAATGATTTCTTCAGTCCTCTTCAGAGGACTTATGCTTTGAGGCAGGGAATTCATTCCCTGCCGGGTTCAGGGAAAGAGCGTCTCGAACAGGCAAGATGCCTGTTCCACAATAATTATTGGAGAGGTTTATTAAACTAAACTACGATCGCATCGCCTGTTTTTGCTCAGCCTTCAAATCGCGGTTGCTAGCAGCAGCCAACTCCGCATCCAACAGCGTCTTACCAGTCGCCGCCAAATACACATCATCCAAACTCGGCCGAGATTGAGCAATCCCAAAAGTAGGAAGTCCCGCATTTTTCAAAGCTTGCTGAATAGTCACCAGCGCATCGCTTTGCGGCGTTACTACTAAATTGAGAGAATTTCCTTGAGCGGTATTGACAATTACTTCCTGCACAAAAGGCAGCGATTGCATCAGATTTTTAGCTTTTTCGGCTTCTTCCATCGGCGAAAACTCCCGAATCCGCAGAGTCACCCGATCGCCCCCAACCCGATTTTTCAACTCCTCCGGCGTACCCTCAGCAATTACTGTACCCTTGTCAATAATCGCCACGCGATCGGCCAAAGCGTCAACTTCTTCGAGATAATGGCTGGTAATCAAAACCGTCGTACCTTCCTCCCGCAAGCGGCGCAGGAAATCCCACACTACCACCCGGCTTTCAATATCGAGCCCGACAGTCGGTTCGTCTAACACCAAAACATCCGGCTGGTGAAGCAATCCAGCAGCTAAGTCGAGGCGTTTGCGGATACCGCCGGAATAAGTGCCCGTCTTTTTATTTTCCCACTCCTCCAAACCGAGGAGTTGCACCATTTTGTCAATCCGCCCTTTAATCGTATTGCGCGGCAAATGGTAAAGCGCTGCTTGCAGTTGCAGGAGTTCCCGCCCCGTCAGCACCTTATCGAGAGCCACTTCTTGGGCGACGTAGCCTAGTCTTTGTCTGGCAATTCTCGGCTGGCTGACAGCAGAAATGCCAGACACTTCAATGCGTCCGCTATCGGGCGCACTCAATGTACAAAGTACCCGCAGGGTTGTGGTTTTGCCTGCGCCGTTGGGGCCTAGCAAACCAAATATTTCCCCCGGTTCTACCTTGAAGGAAACATCTTTAACGGCTTCTACAGTGCCGTAGCGTTTCTGAAGATTTTCAATTAAAACGGCGGGAGCCATATATTTTGGGGATGAACTGGTTGTTAATATTTTGACACTTCTGAGCTCAAATTGCCGGAATGGTCGATCGACCTATACGACTCGGTGTGCTTGTACGATCGCACACTCCTCCTCAACCGGAAACTGCTTATAGTTCTGATTCTTAATATCAGTTTAAAAAATATTAACTTTATAGCGGTTCTCAACCCTGATATTCATCAGTTTTCCCACTATTTAATCTCCCATCTCAAATCATGTCCGGTCAATTAACCATGATTCCTGTAGGGGCGGGTTCACCAAGATATTGAATAGAAACGAGAAAATCTGTAAACCCGCCCTGGCCTTTAATCGCGGTCAATCGATCGGACATGATATCAAATCCAAAAAATTATGAGTTTTGAGTTAATTATAACTTCTCAGTTAACAACTCAAAACTCACAAGTTTTCAACAAGTAGAGATGCACCCGAAACCTGTTACTTTATAATTATCTCTACCTATAGGCTGATGTGTAGCGAGATTTTGATAATTAACACACTGGTCAAACACATCACACTTTCGAGCAAACTATTAAACACAAAAAACTTCCCGAATTGGCAAGTTCTACTTGTAACGAGTTCCCAAAAAATGTAACTGTAGGCCCGCGATATCAACCCCGATAGTTATCAGTAATCACCAACTCTTTAATCGAAAATTAATCGAAAATCGAAAATCGAAAATCGAAAATGGTATTAACTCCCCTAAAGGGAGTGGCTGCCACCTCTTTAATCGACAATTTTTACCCAACCGCGGCGAACGTTGTACAGCAGTCGGTTGATGATGGCATACTCATCTTCATTCAGTGTTCTTTCTAAGAGTGCCGATCTGAGCTGTCTCCGGTCGTGGCGAGTCACGACGCTGGAGAACATGACCTGACCAAATAACTCTTCGAGTGTCATTTGGGATACTGACATGATAAACCTCCTAGTTGATTGAGACAGATAAAATTTTAACAGGCTTGTTGTATTTTTATTATCCACTCTGGGAGGGACTTCAAAGGCGATCGAAAACATTGACACGGTGTGATTTTTTGGTTAAAAATCTGTGACCGAGACTTTGATGCCCAGTGACTTGGATCTCTTAAATTGGTGATGCTTGTCACGGAAGTCAGAAGTCAGAAGTCAGAAGTCAGAAGTAAGAGGGAAAAAGACCCTTGCAGCGCGATCGCCCTCAAAAACTCTCCATCTCGTCCTGACGGCTTCTCAACCTTATTTTCCCCTATGCCAATTTTCCAGCTAATTGAGGCATCGGTCAATAGTCGCCACAACCGACTCAGCCAAATCTTTCAGCGCGTAACCCCCCTCCAAACCAAAAGCTATGCGGCGGGTGAGTTGCAGGCAGTATCCGGTGAAAGTACCGAAATCTGACGGCATCAGAGTCATGCTCGCCAGCGGATCGGACGCAGTAGCGTCATAACCGGCGCTGACAATCAACAAATCCGGTTCAAATTTGGACAAAAAAGGCACGACAAGAGATTCAAAGGCGCTCAGGTATTCAGCTATGCCACTGCCGGGATAGAGGGGAATGTTCAGCACGTTGTCGTAGGCACCGCGCTCCTCGGCATCTCCCGTTCCCGGATAGCACGGAGATTGGTGCAGGGAACAGTAGGCAATTTGCCTGCAGTTTTCCACCAAAGATTGAGTGCCGTTGCCGTGGTGTACGTCCCAGTCGAGGACAGCGACGCGGTTGATTCCCGGCTGTTCCAGGGCGTAGTGAGCGGCGATCGCAGCATTGGAAAACAAGCAAAAACCCATCGCGCGGGCGTTTTCGGCGTGGTGTCCCGGCGGCCTGGCCAGCACAAAAGCCGGTTCCCCCGCAGCCAGCACTCGATCGACCCCATCGAGCCAAGCACTCGCCGCTAGCAGCGCTACGTCGTAACTTTCAGCAGAAATCGGCGTATCGCCGTCGAGGTAGCCGCCTCCCCGATGAGCCAAATGTTCGACTTCTTTGATGTATCTTTGCGAGTGAACTTTTTTGATAGCCGAGAACAGTTGTTGTTCGCGCTGCGCCACTGGGGTGGGCAGTTGCCACTCAATTTGATCCGCCCAAGGAGCAGCTTTCAGAGCGTTGACGATCGCCGTTAAACGTTCTGGTCGCTCTGGGTGAAGCATTCCAGTCTTGTGCAGCAAGAAATCTTCGGAGTAGATGACGGGTAGCATCGGCTGATTTTAGATTTTAGATTTTAGATTTTAGATTTTTAGTTGGCTTTAAGAATGCCTTCGGTTTTGTGAAATTAAAATTTCGATCGAGTAACCATTTTAATTTCTTATATGGTCGTCAAACAAACTCACGAAAGCATGAAAAGCGACCGCCTAAAAAAAACTTTCTAGCTTTTGCCAACTGCTGACAAAATCACCAACTGACAAATTATCAATTGTGCTTGTTTCGTCCCTTAATTTTTCTGGCAACTTTCCCATAAATTCCAAGGCAAATTGTGATATAATTTCAGGAGTAATTTGCAATATTTGGCAGCTCTACTGAATCCAAACCGATTTTATCGCATTTTTGAGATTTATAGCGGTCAAAGTTAAATTTTTAACGGAGTTTTTCAACCTATGAGCACCTCTGAGTCGCGGATAATCCCGACGGATCTGGGTAATGAGATGTCGCGATCGTACTTGGAATACGCCATGAGCGTAATTGTCGGTCGGGCGCTACCAGATGCCAGGGACGGTCTCAAGCCCGTTCACCGACGCATTCTCTACGCCATGAACGAATTGGGCTTGACTCCCGATCGACCTTTCCGCAAATGCGCCCGCGTCGTGGGGGAGGTGCTGGGCAAGTATCACCCGCACGGAGATACAGCGGTTTACGACGCCCTGGTGCGGATGGCTCAGGATTTCTCCATGCGGGAACGCCTGATCAACGGCCACGGCAACTTCGGCTCCGTTGACAACGACCCGCCCGCTGCCATGCGTTACACCGAATGTCGCCTCACAGCTTTGACTAGCGACTCCATGCTGCGCGACATCGACTCGGAAACAGTTGATTTCGGCGACAACTTCGACGGTTCCCAGCAAGAACCCCTCGTACTCCCGGCACGCATCCCCCAAATTTTGCTCAACGGTTCCTCCGGGATTGCTGTAGGGATGGCCACCAACATTCCGCCGCACAATTTAGGCGAAATAATTGACGGTTTAGTAGCACTAATTCACAATCCAGCAATTACTGACCTGGAATTGATGCAGTACATCCCCGGCCCGGACTTTCCCACCGGAGGGCAAATTCTGGGTAGAGGCGGCATTCGCGATGCTTACACCACCGGGCGCGGTTCGATTACAATGCGCGGAGTCGCCGGCATTGAAACCATCGAACATCCCGGTCGCCCCGACAAAGAAGCAATTATTATCACCGAATTGCCTTACCAAACAAACAAGGCAGCCCTAATTGAGAAAATTGCCGAACTTGTCAACGACAAAAGATTAGATGGAATTTCCGACATTCGCGACGAAAGCGACAGAGACGGAATGCGGATCGTGATCGAACTCAAGCGCGACGCCTATCCCCGCGTTGTCCTCAACAACCTCTACAAACAAACACCCCTCCAAGCCAACTTTGGAGCCAATATGTTAGCGCTAGTAAATGGGGAACCCCAACTACTTACGCTCTCCCAATTCCTCAATGTCTTCCTAGACTTCCGCATTGAGACAATTACTCGCCGGACTCAATATGAGCTCCGCAAAGCAGAAGAACGCGACCACCTTCTGCAAGGCTTATTGATTGCCCTAGACAACTTAGATGCAATTATTCACTTAATTCGCGCCGCTGCCGACTCCGCAGCAGCCAAACAAGAATTGATGGATAATTACGGTCTTTCCGAACAGCAATCCGACGCAATTCTGCAAATGCAGCTCCGGCGTTTGACAGCATTAGAAGCGCAAAAAATTCAGCAAGAACACGAAGAACTGCGAGCTAAAATCGCCGATTTGGAAGATATCTTAGCGCGCCGGGAACGCATCTTAGAAATCGCCGAATTTGAAGCAGTCGAAATCCAAACCAAAATCGCCACTCCTAGGCGCAGCGTCATCGAACACGCCGAAGGAGAAATCGATGAAAGAGATTTAATTGCCAACGAACAAGCAATTATTCTGATTACAGAGCAAGGCTACATCAAGCGGATGCCGGTCAGCACTTTCGAGGCCCAAAGTCGCGCTACTCGCGGCAAAGCAGGCGCGAAAATGAAAGAAGACGATGGAGTAGAACATTTCCTTTCCTGCTGCGATCACGATAGCGTTTTGTTCTTCAGCGACAGGGGCGTAGTTTACTCTCTCAAAGCTTATCAAATTCCCGTCTGTTCCCGGACTGCCCGCGGCACTCCCGTGGTACAACTGCTGCCGATTCCTATAGAAGAAAAAATCACTTCTATGGTATCAGTCACAGAATTTACCAGCGAAGAATACTTGGTAATGCTGACTCGTAACGGCTACATCAAGAAAACCGCACTTTCCGCTTTTGGCAACATCCGCACTAATGGATTAATCGCGATTTCTCTAGAAGAAGGCGACCAACTGCGCTGGGTACGGAGAGCAAAAGTGGGTGACAGCATCATCATCGGTACGCGCCAAGGCATGGCAATTCATTTCCGCACCAATCACGAACAGTTGCGCCCAGTCGGCCGCGCGACGCGGGGTGTAAAATCAATGAAATTGCGATCGGGCGATGAGTTGATCAGCATGGACATTTTGCCTAGTTCAATTGTTGCCGAAATTGCTGAATTGGAAACTGAAGACTCGGAATTTGAGGGAGCTAATCTTGCTCAATTAGAAACGGGAGACTCGGAATTTGAAGGGGCAGAAATTGCTGAAGTGGAAACTGAAGATGCAGAATTGGAAGACGAAGAATTAGAACTGCAAGCCGACGAAATTGAAGGCGAAGATGCCGAAGAAATTTCGACAGTTAGCAGCGAAGTTCCTTCGGTGTTGGTAATCACCACCAACGGCTACGGCAAGCGGGTTCCTGTTTCTCAATTCCGCCTGCAAAGACGGGCTGGCAAGGGATTGACGGCTACTAAATTCAAATCTAAAAAGGGTAAGGATCAGGTAGCAGCGCTGCGAATTGTCAACGAAGATGACGAATTGATGATCGTTACCAACCGAGGTATTATTATCCGTCAGGCTGTGAGTGCAATTTCCACCCAATCGCGCACAGCAACGGGTGTGCGGGTGCAGCGGTTAGATGAGGATGATTCGATCGTAGCTGTGGCTTTAGTGCCGCCTGCTGGTGAAGAATCGGCGGAAGAATCGGAATCTGAGGAAGTGGCAGAATAGTCCTAGGTTAATAGTTTGTAAGGTGCGCGCTGCGTACCTTACTGCTGAATGGTAAAAATGCGATCGGCTATTCCCGGTTTCTGCATCCAAGACCGGTCAAAATTTAATACTAATTCTGAAAATATATCTTTAGCGACACTGCAATTCCCTATCCGGCGCTTGAATCGTTGACAATCGATCCGATAGTTGCTATAGCATAATATACAGCGTATTCCAGGTTTATTAAATGTAGGGACACTCCAAAAGCCCATTGGTGTCAACTTAAGCCGAAAGCCTTGAGAAATCTCGTTTTTACCCCAGTCTAGATCCCCCTAAATCCCCCTTAAGAAGGGGGACTTTGAGAAGCCTCCTGTCCCCCCCTTCTTAAGGGGGGCTAGGGGGGATCTAGATTTAATGGTCTTGCCAGCAGTCTCTGGCTGGGTTTGACCTGGTTGTTGACACAAATGGGCTCTTGGAGTGTCCCTACGGGGAGCTAACGATCGCGCGGTGTACTTCATAAATGTGGAATCTGCTGTAAGAATAAAGTTAATAGCAAAAGTCTGTAAAAATGCCTTATTTAACAGCAGCAAACGACATCAAAGCACTCATCGCTAAATTTGCCCAAGCTAAAATCCTGTGGGTTGACACAGAAATAGCAGACTATAAATCCAACCCCAGATTATCTCTAATTCAGGTGTTAGCTGACTCCACAGATTCGAGTGGAGATGGTACTTTTCTACTAGATGTCTTGGATAAACCTGAATTGGCCAAAGATTTCATCAACCAAATCATGGTAAATCCAGATATCGAAAAAGTTTTGCACAACGCCAGCTATGACATCCGATTTCTGGGCAATGACGACGCTCAAAATGTCACTTGCACATTCAAAATGGCGAGCAAGATTCCCACTTACATTCTGCCGTTACCTAACCGACAACTCAAAACTTTAATAGAAACACTTTGCGGCATTGCTTATGTAGATAAAACAGAACAAAGCGGCGATTGGGCAAAGCGTCCCCTCACCCAAAAGCAGCTAGAATATGCCAAGATGGACGCGGTTTATTTAGCTGGAGTGCATGGCCGCCTGCTAGAAATCCTTGCCCAATGTTACCCCGAACCCGCAACGGAAAACTTAACAGCATTGGGCGAAAAATATCAGGAAATAGAATCTCAGTGGAAGCCGCTAGATTCAGAAATCGCTGAAGTTAAAGAACGATTTAAAGCAGGGATGATGGCCCAAAATCTCAAAGATAGTTCTTATTTTCAGCTTGCCAGTTCGATAACGATGAAAGTTGATTTTATGACGCTGGCCAGACTGACGCAAACTGAGGGAATTGAGTTGAATTTTCCGGTGACGCTGACGAAAGAAATTCAAAAACAGTTAGGCCAACTCATCGCTCATCCATCTTTGGAAGTTGAGGATATTGCTAGTTGGCGGTTAAATTCTAATGTACAGCAACGGCGGAAATCCACTAAGAAAATTGCGCCGGAACCGGAGAGTGAGGATTTAACAGTATTGGGGAAAAGGTATCAAGAAATTTTGCCTGAATGGAAGTTACTGGATTCAGAAGTTGAGCATTTGAAAGAGCGAATTAAAAAAGCAATGTTGGTGCAAAATAAGAGAAATACTCCCGATTTTAAGTTATCCAGTTCCTCAATTTTGAAGGTAGATTTTGCTAGATTGGCAAAACTTGCGCTATCTGTGGGGGTTGAGTTAGATTTTATGGTGACGCTGACTCAATACATCCAAAAGCGTTTAGGGGAAGCGATTAACAAAATTGATGTGCAAATTGAGTATATTACCAGTTGGCGGATGACGGCTAAGACTGTGGAAGATGAAGATGAGGAAATTCCGTTTTAAGCCAGGACTAAAGCCAAGTGTCACACTTAAATCTACTTGTAAGGATTTAGTAGATTACCTGCCTCCTGCCGACACTCCTCAATATACTTTTTTAAAGTAGGTAGGGAGTTCTCAGGTGTTGATTTAAGCCCGGAACCAAAAACACTCTTAATTGCTGTATCACATTCTCGAACCGGAACAATGAAATCTCGAATAGTCTCAAAGCCATCGGCTTTAATATTTCTGAGAACAAGTTGCTCTAAGCACCATAATCTATGATTGAGAGATTCTTGAATGATAGGTAAGTTAACTTTTGCTAAGGCTTTGATGAATCTTTTATCTCCAGTAAAAATCTGAGCAGATTTATCTTTTTGGATAATTTGTATAGCATGACTTGTGAGAATTGCCTCACCTGGATCGATATTTTCAATATTGGATAATTGAATAAAAATTTCTTGGTCAATATCAGATTCAGATATTTTTGGTAAAGTCTTAGTAAGGTAAAGAACTTGTTTATAATTAATCAACGGATCTTCTGGTTTTCGACTTTTCCCTGCTTCAAATTTTTTCCAATCGCCTTCAAATTTATATTGTGCCGTCTCTAGGATATTAACTTGCTCAGAACTAGCATCAAATAATTGAAGAGTCTTATCGAATAGCTGGAATGTAGCAAGCTTTTTGATGATGTCATTATCGATGCAATAGATACAAGCAGACAAAGCTATTCTCCTAAAATTTGGTCTAAGTAATCAGCATTATCGTCACTTAATTCATCCCAATTTAGATGCTGATCTAAAAATTTGTTAATAGTCTTGTGTCCTTCTTTAGCAGAATCGATTAAATTTACACATCCCATAGACAATGCAAAATAATCTTTATTATACCAGCCATAATTTAAAGCTAATGCAGATGGATCAATAGTTGAGTCACTTTGAAGAACTTGAGTAATTTTATTCTTTAGGTCTTTTGCATTCTTAAATTTTTTCGTGCCGACGGAGTTGTCAAAACTGTTGACTAGCAGTTTAACTGCAAACAGATTGCTATCTTTTTCTTCTCGATCATTACAGTCTTGCTTAATATCATCATCAATCAAAATACCTTCTTGAATATGACCAAGGGCAAGATGACCCAGTTCATGGGCAAGATCGAATGCTAGACATACGGATTGTGTCTTACCGCTACTCAAGACAATCACGGGATGATCGGCTTGCCATTGGATCATGCCTCTAATTTTGCGGGTATTTTTAGGGTAATTCTTAAAATAGACAACAGCGATACCATGTTCCCAACAGTAATCGAGCAAGCTGTATAAAGTGACTTGAGGATGTTTGGCAACTATCTCTGAACGAACTTGATGAGGGTCGGATGGGATGGGCTGAAATTCGAGCTTTATAGTATCAGCGACCACTTCCGCAACCCGTGAGGCAAGTTGATGGGCAACATCAGG
This sequence comes from Microcoleus sp. T3_D1, assembly GCF_036700405.1. NCBI lineage: Bacteria > Bacillati > Cyanobacteriota > Cyanophyceae > Oscillatoriales > Microcoleaceae > Microcoleus > Microcoleus sp. T3_D1. Next base: position 384,055 of record NZ_JAUBOV010000001.1, on the reverse strand, counting down.
TACGTCTGCTTTATCCTGTTGATGGTACTTGAACTTGGTATGGAGTAAGGGCTTAAACTGAGGCTTCTGATCCTCGGCTAAAAGACTCTTGAGGTCTAGGTGCAGACGTTGGGCAATATGACCAGCACCCTCTAGGACGGCGACGGGTTTATTGTCTAGTTCTTCATTCCACCAACTGGGCAAGCCTTTTTCTTTAACGAAACGTTTTGAGAAACCGATCGCCGAGAGTTTTTTATAGAGAACAGACATTGATAATGTTTGTGTCATTGGCTTGCCCTCCGTATGAGAATTCGCGTAATATCATTGTAACCTAATTCCCTAGAATTTGGCTACTAGATTTTTTTTATAGCGTTAATCTCTATCCTACGACCGAATATTTTTTTGCGAAAGTAACACCAAATGAAAGTTACAAACTCGAAAAATTCCCACCATAGAAGATTTGCGATCGCTCCTTTCGTCTTGGCAACCTAACACTTGTCCCATCTACCTATTTCCTAGTCGCCACCGCTGCGCCTTTGCGGTTTATTTCAATCACCCATATTTAACCAAGGTGGGCAAAATGCCCACCCTAGTTTTTACTTCCCTACGGTGAAATACTCATTTTTAGCATACACGCTAATAATGCAGTCTCCCACTTCAAAAAACATCCCCTCTTGCTCATCCTTAGAAAATTGCAAGTTGCCGTATTTAGAATTAATTTCCTCAGCCGTCGCCGCTTTAGCCTCCATTTCATCCGGGATAAGTCCGGTAGAACCGATATAGAAAACCAGCGGTGAAACTTTTTCGCGGTACACTTTTTCAGCATAAGCTTCCAGTCGCTCATTCGCATTAGCTAAAGCAGCGACAAATTCGTCTCGCTTGACATCTTCTCCCTGCCATTTCGCTTGCAAAAGGCGCAGCAAACTATCTGCACCCACTTTGGCTAAAGTAGCGCTAACAATTCCGTTATCCTCCAACCCCAAAAACTCATCGAAAATCAGTTTCATCAAGTCGTCAACTTTGGTAATTTTTGTTCGGGATGACAGCGTTTTGTGTGCGAAGACAACAGGCTCATCTAAGGTGATGTCAAATGTCGGTTTTGCTAGCTTTTCGCCCGTGTTTTTGTGGTAAACTTCATAAAGGCGATCGAGAAATTTGTTGGCCGAGTGCAATTTGCCGAAGTTGAGAATGTTTTTGCTGCCGATGTCGATTTTGTAGCTGACTCGCGAATCTACTGAACCGTTGGCGATCGCACTTTTTAAATCTGTGTATTCCGTCGTCGTCGGAAAGTTGATGTAAAGGTTTTTTGACAGATAATGCTGTTTCAATTCTTCCAATTGTTCCGCTGTGTAGGCCTCGGATTCCTCCTTCAAATGAGCCGAAAGAATGCTAGAGAGAATTTTGATTTCTGCGAGTTCCTCAAACACTCCGTCAAGGCTGCCGTAACGCCCGTCAAAAGGCACTAGGGGCAAATTATCTAACTTTATATCGTACTCTGAACGGAAGTCAAATTCTTGCACAGGCGAACCGTCTTTTTCCAGGACACCTAATTTGTTGAGCAAATCAAACACTGCTTTGCTGCTGATTTTGGTTCGCAGCGACTTAATATTAACTTCCCCGTCGCTGACAATGGTATAATTGTTGAAACTATTGAGGTCTGTAACTAGAATTCCCGCCACTTCGGCGATTAAAGTTTCATCCTCAACTTTTACCAACTTCGCTTTTCGGGTAATCAGCATATTGATGGTAGCGGTATTTTGATTGATGGCAAATGAACCCATTTGCACGTATTCGCCACCATCTAAGAATTCAGTTTTCAGCCAAGGCTTGATAAGGTTGCCGTTTTCGTCTCGCTTTCCCTCAATTCGCTTCAAACCTTTTCGCTGATAATTTTCTTGCAAGTGTTTCAAGTTGATGATGATGCTGTTGCTGTTTTCCTCCAATATCTTGATTAACTCCAGCAGGGAAATTTTATCGCTGACTTTTACCCGATCGCCAATTACATGATTTTTCAACACATCAGGCGCAAAAACAACCTCTTCCAAATCTTCCGTAAACTCGGCTATTTGGGCATTTGTCAAAGCTTTCGCGTGTTTTTCCGTCAAAGTAGCGTCGAAGGTACTCACCAGCGCATACTTAGCCGTATTTAAATTGCCGTCAGCGAGGTTAGCTTTCGCAAAAGCAAACACCGACTCATCAGTTTGAGCAACGGGAACATCTAATTTGTCATACTCATCTTTGGCGACTTTCTGATATTTGTAAAACAATCCGCGATCGTCTGCTTTCAGCCCGCAGATTTTCAGCGTGCTCGATGAACCGTTGATTTTCTGGCCACTTTTGGAAACAAAAACTTGATAATCATATTCCTTAATTAAGGGTTCTTCCAGCGCAGGTGCAACGGAACTGCCTAACAGTTTTGTGCTGTCGTAAAGAGCATCATAAACCATTTTGACTTCGCCAGCGCGGATGCAATTTCCCGATAATGTGTTGGCGATTTTGGAGAGCAATTTGAAGTCAGCAGAGGCATAGGAGATCGTGTTGGCAAACACATCCATGTCTTTGAGTTCTTCGCAAATTTCCCCTAGTTTGGCAGCTTCGGAATTGGCACTTGGGTCATTTGCATAGCCGTCTGTGTGCAAATTGATCGCTGTCATTTCTCCCCCTTTAATCAGAGATTTAGCGAGTTGCATCGACTGCGATATGCAGGTAGATCCAGCAGTGTGGATTTTTTGAATTTCTTTGATGTATGGAGAGTCAAACTTCAGCACTTCTTGAATCGGAATTCGCTGGAAGTGACAAATTACGTCCCGATTGCTAGCATAGGAAATCAGGCTGACAATTAGCTCGTAATTGTTGTATTCGTCTAAGGTCAAAAGCTTGATTAGGGTTTCTTTGAGCGGTTCTAAGGCATAATACATTGAGCCGGAACGGTCGATGATGATGATGCTGTGAGCGACGGATTTTTCTGGGATATCACCGGGCTTTCTTTCTAAATTAATGCGATCGACTAGATAGAATGCCTTGGCGTTTCCGGCAAAATTGTAGAGGGTAAACTTGGTGCGAGTATTGGAGGCTGCTTGGCTGCTGGAACGTTTGACTTGAGATGATTGTTTTGCTTGCCGTGCCATAGTTTTCACCTATGTTGACTTATTCCTCAACTTAATCATGACACGCGCTTCTGGGGATGTCAAGGCCTGTGTGGAAAATTATCTGCGAGGCTGAATAAGCATTAATATTTAGCGCTGCGGTGCAAGGGAAAACTGCGGCGGTAGGCTAAAGGTAAATACAATTCAGTTAAGCTCGATCCCCCCTAGCCCCCCTTAAAAAGGGGAGTAGGGGGTGGGACAAGAACTTATTCAAAGTCAACCCCTACTCCCCTTCTTAAGGGGGATTTAGGGGGATCTCCGAGGAATAAATATTTTTAACTGAACGGTATTGGGCTAAAGGTGGGCTTTTTTGGCAAAAGTAGCGGATCTGCGTAAATATTTAGTAAATATTGAGTCCATCATGCTTTATTTAGAAAATCCGCTGCTCAAACTTTATATAAATCTGATCGGATGGGTGGCGTTCGGATTCATTCTCGGTCGCCTGCTACCGAGAAGCTATTCTACATATTTAGCCAAGTTTCTTTTCTTCTTTGGGACGCCATTGAGCATTGTTGCTTTTATCCGCCGCGCCAATTTGTCGGGCGCTATTTGGATGACGCCGCTGATAGCTTGGGCGGCAATGCTAGCAGGTGGAGGACTCGCTGGGATTTTGATAAATTTCGGTGTCGGCGAGGAACGTTTCAAGAGTCTTAATCCGATCGCCCAAAATAGCCCGGAAGAAAACACCGCTTGGAGTTTGCCCACTCAAGGCAGCTTCTTATTGGCAACGATGGTTGGCAATACGGGTTTTTTAGGCATTCCCGTCAGCTTGTCCTTATTGGGTTCGGAACACTTTGCCTGGGCGTTGTTTTACGACTTGCTAGGCACTGGCATGGCAATTAATATAGTGGGAGTTGCTATTGCTTCTCACTGCGGTAAAAGCGATCGCCGTCAGAGTTGGTTAACTCCCCTGCGGGCAATTTTTAGGAATCCGGCATTGTGGGCTTTTGGTTTAGGATTTGTCTCGCGCAGCTTGCCGCTGTCGGCACCAATCGAAGAATTGTTAACAACAGGTGCTTGGACTATAATTACTTTATCTTTAATTACGATCGGGATGCAGTTGAGCAAGTTGAATTCCTTGCACAACCTCAAACAAGTTTTGGCTTGTCTGGCGATTAAAATGCTGTTAATTCCCTTGGTAATTGGCACGGGATTAACGTTTTTTGGCATCGGGGGCGCGCCGCGACTTGTGCTCGTGCTGCAAATGGCAATGCCTCCTGCTTTTGGTACTACATTGCTGGCCGAAGCTTTCAATCTCGATCGCGAATTAGCGGTAACTGCGATCGGCCTCGGCTGCGTTAGTTTATTATTCACTATTCCCCTATGGATGAGGCTATTTAATTTTTAATAAAAATACGAATTGCTCAGCTTGAAAAGTTTCTTACTTCAGTGATCCCCATCACAAAGATTGAACGATATATCGCCTTTATCAGTAACATGAGGTGTTCTCCGATCTAGGGCTCCGTGGGCCTAGGCCTCCGTGGGCATAGGGCATACCTCACTAGATTGAAAACTGCTCTATCTCATATTGATTTAAAATAACAATCACGGGAGTTGGAAACTGTATTGGCTTCTGCTAATGTGGAAATAGCCCGTGGAGGACGGGAAGAATAGAAGTATGGCAAGTATAAATTTTACATTGACAGGTTATCAAATTCTCGATCGCATTTACTCAGGAACTCGCACCCTAGTTTATCGAGCTTTTCGCACTAACGATAAACAGCCCGTCGCCATCAAAGTCTTGCGGAACGAGTATCCCAGCTTCAGCGAACTGGTGCAATTTCGCAATCAGTACACGATCGCCAAAAACCTCAACTTGCCCGGAATCATCGAAACCTACAGCTTGGAAACCTACCACAACAGCTATGCGTTGGTAATGGAAGACTTTGGGGGAATTTCTCTGAAGGAATGGACGGAAAAAGGGGAAACTCGGCCGTCTCTGATGGAGTTTTTGCAAGTAGGTATCGACCTGAGCAATATATTAGATATACTCTACCGCCACCGGATAATTCACAAAGACATTAAACCCGCCAATATTTTAATTCATCCCCAAACAAAACAAGTCAAACTCATTGACTTTAGTATTGCATCTTTGCTGCCAAGGGAAACTCAAACCCTGATGAATCCTAACCTGCTGGAAGGGACACTCGGCTATTTGTCTCCCGAACAAACGGGAAGGATGAATCGCGGCATTGACTACCGCAGTGACTTTTACTCTTTGGGCGTGACTTTTTACGAATTGCTGGGGGGACGATTGCCGTTTCAATCCAACGATGTGATGGAATTAGTACACTGTCATATTGCCAAGCAACCGCCATCACTGCATCAAATCAATCCTGAAATCCCGCCTGTACTTTCGGAGATTGTCAGCAAATTAATGGGGAAAAATGCCGAAGACCGCTATCAGAGTGCATTGGGGCTGAAATTCGATTTAGAATGTTGTTTGGAGCAACTTGAAGAAAACGGTAGGATAAAGAGTTTTGCGATCGCCCAGAGGGATGTGGGCGATCGATTCATTATACCCGAAAAACTCTACGGTCGCGAAACAGAAGTAGAAACCCTACTCGAAGCCTTCGATCGCGTCAGTAGTGGCACAACTGAAATGATGCTAGTAGCTGGTTTTTCTGGGATTGGGAAAACTGCAATTGTAAATGAAGTTCAAAAACCAATTGTCCGCCAGCGCGGCTATTTTATCAAAGGCAAATTCGACCAATTTAACCGAAACATTCCTTTCTCAGCTTTTGTGCAAGCATTTCGAGACTTAATGAAACAATTGTTGAGCGAAAGTGACGAGGAGTTGAAAAAATGGCAAACTCAAATATTGCAAGCACTGGGCGAGAACGGACAAGTCATTATTGAAGTAATTCCCGAACTCGAAAGAATTATTGGGAAACAAGCACCCGCACTGGAATTATCAGGAACTGCGGCACCAAATCGGTTTAATTTGCTTTTTCAAAACTTTATTAAGGTGTTCACAAAACCAAAACATCCTCTGGTGATGTTTTTGGATGACTTGCAGTGGGCAGATTCCGCCTCGCTGCGGTTAATGGAAATGCTGGTGGCCGATGCGACAATCGGCTATTTATTAGTAATTGGTGCCTACCGAGATAATGAAGTATTTGCAGCACACCCGTTGATGCTAACACTGGATGCAGCGGTTAAAGCTGGGGCAACGGTGGATACTATTACGCTGGAACCGTTGAGTTCAGAAAGTCTCAATCATTTGGTTGCTGATACGCTCAATTGCGATCCATATTGGGCAAGACCTTTGGCGGATTTGGTTGCACAAAAAACCCAGGGAAATCCCTTTTTTACAACACAATTTCTCAAAGCACTGCATCAGGATGGGCTGATTGAGTTTGACCGGCTTGCTGGTTATTGGCAGTGCGATATTGTGCGAGTTCGGGAGGCAGCGCTGACGGATGATGTGGTCGAGTTTATGGCGTTGCAGTTGCAAAAATTGCCGCCAGCGACTCAGAATGTGTTGAAGTTGGCGGCTTGTGTTGGGAATCAGTTTGATTTGGGGACTTTGGCAGTTGTTTCCGAGCAATTGGAAACGGAAACGGCGGCGGATTTGTGGAAGGCTTTGCAAGAGGGGTTAATCCTGCCTGAAAGTGAAATATACAAGTTTTATATGGGGCGAGAAAGACGGGAGGAGACCGAAAATTCGGAGGTGGCGAATTACAAGTTTTTGCACGATCGCGTTCAGCAAGCCGCCTATTCTTTAATTCCCGAACAAGAGCGATCACGAGCTCACTATCAGATTGGACAATTGCTGATCCAGCAAATTTCACCCGCAGCTATAGAAGAGCAAATTTTTTCAGTCGTCAATCAGTTGAATTATGGTATTGCGCTGATTGAAGACCAAACAGAACGATCCCATCTGGCACAACTCAACCTCACGGCTTGCCGCAAAGCCAGATCCGCTACTGCTTATCAAGCTGCTCGCGAGTATGCTGCGATCGGGCTAAATTTGCTTGGAGAGAGCGCTTGGCAACGACAGTACGAGATGACCTTGAACTTGCACGACATAGCCGCAGAAGTGGCTTCACTCTGTGGTGATTTTGACCAGATGAATCAGTGGGTTAACACTGTGATTCATCATACCAGAATTCCCCTAGAGCGAGTGAGCGTTTACATCGTCAAAATTCAGGCATTATCGTCCCAGAACAAGTTTTTAGAAGCAATTGCTATCGGTTTGTTGAGTCTCAAAGAATTAGGAGTTGAATTGCCCGATCGCCCTACATCAGAAGATATTCAGCAAGCAGTGCAGGAAATTAATAGCTCGATCGGCGATCGACCGATTGAAGAGTTATTCGAGCTGCCAGCGATAGTGGATGCCCAAAAACTGGCCACCATGCAAGTGGCGGCAAGTATGGTGTCAGTTTGTTATGTGGTCGGTTGGTCTTTGTTTGCGTTGGTGACTGCCTTACAGGTAAATTTATCAAAAATTTGGGTTTAAAACCCTGTCCTTCTAGGACGGCTTTAATTTCTTAAAACTTCTTTCAACAAGTCCAGTAAGTTCCTATATTTGTGATATACTATAAAAGTCAAGGTTTAATTCCTTTACCATCGTGAAACAGTTAAGACACACTTTTAGGTATAAACCGGGGGACGCAGAGCAGCGAAAACTCTTTAAACAGCTAGAGGTTGAATTAAACCTTAAACCAGTTAAAACAAACTATTCTTTTAGGATTGTTAAGTAGGGTAGGGCATACCCAAACTCTAGGTAAATATCCTAGTACGCTTTTGGAGATAGACCCGCTGGGGTGGCTGCGAATCAGGCTCGTTAATTGGTAGTTTTCTACGGTTAAAAGGTCTGAATATTGCCGAAAGGACGCAACACTTAAAGGTTAGTCGCTGAATTAAGAATCCTCGCACTTTTAGGTCGGGGAGTGTCAAATTTCTATGACTCACTCATAGCCCTGGCCACTCCTGAGTCCGAGACGGAGTTAGAAACGCAGGGGCAACGAGTTCAGGAAAATCAAAGGAAGTTGCAGCATTGGGCAGAACACGCCCCCATGAATTATTTGCATAAGTGGCAGTTGGTAGAAGCAGAGAAATACCGAGTTGCCAGACAGAGGGCAGAAGCTATTGAAATGTACGATCGCGCTATTTCTGGAGCGCAAGAAAACAAATACATCCAAGAAGAAGCTCTCGCTAACGAACTAGCAGCTAAATTCTACCTCGACTGGGGCAAAGAAAAAGTGGCGCAAGCCTATATGCAAGATGCCTACTACTGTTACGAGCGGTGGGGTGCGAAAGCCAAAATCGATGAGTTAGAAAAACGCTATCCCCAACTTCTTTCTCCACTATTGCAGGCAAGAGAAAATCGTTGTGTAATTTGCGAAACCAGCCTCCACCCAATCAATAAATCGTCAATTTTACCTCAAAGATTCCCAACAATTCTATCGAGCAGCAACAGTATTTACGAAACCCTGGATTTCGCGGCTATTCTCAAAGCCTCCCAAACTCTCTCAAGTGAAATTCAATTAGAAAAATTGCTGGCTGCGCTGATGTGTGTGGTGATGGAAAATGCCGGGGCAAAAAAAGCAGTTCTCCTGTTGCTTAAGGATGGGAATCTCGCGATCGAAGCTGTAGCCTCCTTCCATCAAGATGTCATCTCAATATCTGTACCGCTGTCAGCCAGCGACGAGGTTCCCGCTGCTGTGGTCAACTATGTTAAGCGGACTTGGAAAACTGTGGTTTTGGATAATGCAGCAGTACAAAACGATTTTATTGCCGATCAGTATTGGGTGCAGAAAAAGCCGAAAAGTGTGCTGTGCGCGCCAATTTTAAATCAGGGTAAATTAATCGGGTTGCTATATCTAGAAAATAACTTGACAATTGGTGCATTTACAGAAGAGCGCACTGATGTCATCCAACTTTTGTGCGCCCAAGCGGCTATCTCTATAGAAAATGCCCGCTTGTACCAACAATCTCAAACTTATGCACAAGAATTAGAGCGATCGCTCCTTGATTTGCAGCAAGCACAGTTACAGATCGTGCAAAGCGAAAAAATGTCCACCCTGGGCAATCTCGTCACAGGAATAGCCCACGAAATCAATAATCCTGTCGGCTTTATTAGCGGCAATATTGAGGAAGCAACCACCACGATCAAAGATGTGATTGGCCATTTAAAATTATATCAAGAAAAACTGCCAAATCCTGGCGAGGAAATCGAACAAGATGCTGAGGATATTGATTTAGAGTATGCCTTAGAAGATTTGCCAAAGATGCTGTTGTCGATGAAAGTGGGGTGCGATCGCATTCGCGGCATTAGCACCAGCCTCCGCACCTTCTCCAGAGCCGATAAAGACTACAAAGTTCCCTTTAACATCCATGAGGGCCTTGACAGCACAATCTTAATTTTGAAACATCGGCTGAAAGCCAACGAACACCATCCTGCGATCGAAGTCGTCACAGACTACGGCAATCTCCCCCCAATCGAATGCTTTCCCGGTCAACTTAACCAAGTCTTTATGAACCTGCTTGCTAACGCGATCGATGCCCTAGAAGAATCAAACCAAGGACGCAGTTTCGAGGATATTAAAGCAAATCCACACTGTATCACTATTCGTACCAGTCTGTCGGGCGATCGGCACATCAAAATTCAGATTGCCGATAACGGTGCGGGCATGACAGAATCAGTGAAACAGCGTATTTTTGACCATTTGTTCACAACGAAGGCAGTAGGAAAAGGCACTGGGTTAGGATTGGCGATCGCCCGCCAGATTGTAGTCGAAACCCACGGCGGAACAATTAATGTCAATTCTACTTTGGGGGGAGGGAGTGAATTTGAGATAGTGTTACCTATTAGCGCATAAAAGTTGACTGTTGACTGATGACTGTTGACTGTTGACTGTTGACTGTTAACTGTTAACTGTTAACTAATGACTAATGACTAATGACTAATGACTAATGACTAATGACTAATGACTAATGACTAATGACTAATGACTAATGACTAATCGGGCATTATACCAGCCCCGATCGCAACGGCGGACACGGGCAAAACTTCCAGCGCCCCTGCGCCAGATTGCCAAAATCTCAATTATGCTAACCTAGGCAAGCAGCAATCCCTTGTCACGAAGGCGATTAACCTAATTTCAAACAATTTATTTTATTGAGGACCGGTGTATCCCGTATGACAAACCTGATCGGCACAGACAGCAACGACTTTATTCTAGGGACTCCGCTGGGCGATCGAATTCGCGGCTTAGATGGCGATGACACGCCTCTGGGTGCGGGAGGAGATGACACCCTAGAGGGCGACGGCGGCAACGACCAGCTTCTTGGAGGTGACGGAGCAGATTCGCTGATTGGCGGTGAAGGAAATGACGAACTTATTGGCAACCAAGGCCGCGATTCTGCTTCCGGCGGCAACGGCGACGACTCGATTCGCGGCGGTTTGGGCAACGACATCCTCGACGGCAACGACGGGATAGACAGCGTGTTGGGAGATGCAGGGGACGACTTAGTTAGTGGGAACGCAGGCTTTGATGTGATTGCCGGCGGTACTGGCAACGACACCCTCACAGGGAATGACGGGGACGATTCCGTGTTCGGGAATGCTGATGACGACTTTCTCTACGGGAATTTTGGGAACGATTCTCTCAACGGCGGTAGCGGCAGGGATCAACTGTTGGGCGGTGAGGGCAACGATTACTTGAGTGCCGGCGACGGCGACGACACTTTGTACGGCAATGCCGACAACGATTCGCTCTTCGGAGACGCTGGTAATGACCAGATATTCGGGGGCAAGGCTGACGATACAGTTTTTGGCGGCACCGGTTCGGATACCCTTCGCGGCGATGAAGCCGACGACTCGGTACTGGGAGATGAAGGCAATGACTTCCTGTTTGGCGGCAAAGGTAATGATGGTATCGACGGCGGTTTTGGCGATGACTCCTTGGCTGGAGGTATCGGCGACGATACAATTTTGGGAGGTTTCGGCAATGACAATTTATTTGGGGCAGAAGGTAATGATTCTTTAATCGGAGGCGAGGGTTCGGATACTCTGACTGGCGGCAGCGGCAGCGATGTCTTTGGATTGGGAGCCGGGCCTGGCAGTTTGGGTTTAATTACTGATTACAATGACACAGAGGATTTCTTTGGACTGCCGAGCAATTTATCTTTCGCTCAACTGCAAGTTCGGCAAGGTAACGGTGCAAATGTCAGGGATACAGTAATTACGACGCTCGACGGCAAGCTTTTAGCAATTTTGATCGACACTCCGGCGGCGCTGATCGAGGCGAATGATTTTATCGCTGTGACTGGGACGGCTACTCCCAGACCAACTAGGACTACAGTTACAACCACAGTTACAACCACAACTACAGATATAACTGGGGCTGCAACTGCGGCTGCAACTGATGCTCCAACTCCAACTCCGCCTCCGACTCCAACTCCGCCTCCGACTCCGACTCCAACTCCAACTCCAACTCCAACTCCAACTCCAACTCCAACTCCAACTCCAACTCCAACTCCAACTCCAACTCC
>NZ_JAUBOV010000001.1:363552-372328 GCF_036700405.1 Microcoleus sp. T3_D1 | reverse complement strand
ACTCCAACTCCAACTCCAACTCCAACTCCAACTCCAACTCCAACTCCAACTCCAACTCCAACTCCAACTCCAACTCCCACAGCCGCACCGACGCCGACTCCCACCGCAGCACCGACTCCGACTCCCACAGCAGCACCGACTCCGACTCCGACGCCGACTGCTTCGAGGATTCCGATTCCGCCGACAGTTAGCGTGCCTGATTCGCCTCTGCTATCAATTAGTTCGATCCCTCCGACGCGGACTCCCGGACTATTGCCAATGCCGGGCCAGACGCCGATATTCCCGACGGTGCCGAACCCGATACCCTTAGCTCCTACACCTTTGGGGTTCTAGGCGCGATCGCGCCGGTCAGTGATGAGTGATGAGTTAATGTAAAACTCACTAAACTCATCACTCATAACTATTTAACGTCTTGGGGAGTTTCTGCCGAGTCTTGTGGCGACTCGGCTGGAGAATCTTCTAGAGGAGATAATTGTTGGCTGTACCCCAAGAGCGATCGAAGTTTCATGCGGTGGATGTAAGGCCAGCCGCCATTGGCTTCAATATTCCTGAGCAGTTTGTAAAGTGCTTGGCGGTTGTCGGGAAAAGACGCTTGAAACAAACCGTCCCGAATTTCCCGGTGCGAAGCTTCCAGCCTCCGCAGCAGGGCCAAAAGCAGCAGACTGTCTCCCTGACAACTTTCGGCTAAAGTCCGAATCGCCTCTGTCAGCGATTGCATTTGAGACTGCAACTTTTCTGACTCTAAATCTTTGCCGTTGTCCATACTGCTGCTTCCTTTGAAATCTACAAGGCCTTTGTCCCCAGCCTTTTGGTCAATCGACTAATCGAGCTAGTCGCGATCGCCATTCGGGGCCATAAGCAAAGTAACTTAAGTAGGTTGACTTAAGCAATATTAATTTGCAGTCCAAGTCAGGAAAAGAGCACAACCCGTCGTACCATGTGTATTGGGCTGCGATCCGAACCTTTGAGAAATCATAAGTTCATGCTTATTTTCACGGCGCACTAGCTTGATTTTTTGAGTCAATGCCGGTCTCGGTGAAGCGAGCGATCTGGATCTAAATGCTGCCCTAAGCGCTGGCCTAGCCTGCCGGCGGGCAATTATATTTTGCTCGAACTAGGGCTTTTTCTTAATATAATCCGATGTTGGATATTGAGGTTTGCAATGAAATATCGTGCTTTAATTGTTGCACTTTTAGCATTTTGCATGAGTGCGCTGGTTGCTTGTTCTTCTGCTCCTGACACGGTGGCGACTACTGAGTTGCTTACCTACGACGAGATTAGAGGTACTGGCTTGGCTAATAACTGCCCTAGCTTGGCAGAAACTTCTCGGGGATCGATCCCCATCGAAGCTGGTGCCACCTATAAACTGACTGGTTTGTGTTTGCAGCCCACAACTTATTTTGTGAAGGAAGAACCAGCAAACAAACGCCAAGAAGCGGAATTTGTGCCTGGTAAATTGCTGACACGGTTCACGTCGAGCATTGACCAAGTTCAAGGTACGCTCAAGGTCGGTACTGACGGAACTCTGACTTTCACAGAAGAAGACGGCTTGGATTTTCAAGCTATTACGATTCAGTTACCGGGCGGAGAGCAAGTACCTTTCTTGTTTACCATTAAACAGCTAGTGGCCAGTTCCGAACCGGGAGTGGTTGCTATCAATACTTCCACCGATTTGAGAGGGGAGTTTAACGTTCCTTCTTACCGCAGCGCAGGCTTTTTAGACCCTAAAGCTCGCGGGGTAGCGACTGGCTATGACAATGCTGTAGCGCTTCCGGCTACTGACAATTCCAAACGTGTGCGGGCTAATGTTAAGGTTGCTGACACCCGCACCAAGGCGGGCAAAATTTCTCTCCAAGTTGCTAAAGTCAACAGCGCCACTGGCGAAGTTGGCGGGATTTTTGAGAGCACGCAGCCTTCTGATACTGATTTGGGAGCTAGACCGGCTCTGGACGTGAAAATTCGGGGTTTGTTTTACGCTCGCATTGAGCCTTCTGTCTCGTAAAAGTGGCTTTCTGGATCGATCGAACTTGAGCAGTTTCTGGTACTAAAGGTACTGCTCGCTCTTCATTAGCCAACAGTCTTGAGCAATATAACTTAGGACTGTTGACTAATGACTAAATGTATGATTGAATTGTGGTGATTCGCAAGTTATGAATTTGGGATTTTTAATTAATTAAAGTATTGTATTCACAGCGTTTTCAGCTTATAATATATTTTTCAAAAAAGCTGCTTAAATTGGGTATTCGGTCGAAGGCCTTCTACCTGGTAAAAGTCTGCCTGATGCCGAAAAACTTCGGAGAATCCCGCTAAATCCGTTCAGGTACCGAAAACTCAACTGGTGTGTCCGCTATCACACCGATTAAGTGCTAGGATTACACTACCTAAAAGTGAATTTTTTTAGACTAGATTAGAAGCTAGATCTAAAGCAACCTCAGTCCTCTGCTCTACCAACCCTTATGTCACCATGTCTACCACACTGCCGAACGAGCTAAAAAGCGAAAATTTCCAATTGTTGCGCGAGTACCAAATTTCTGGATCGAATGAAATCCGCAATCAGTTAGTTAAACTGAATATTGGACTGGTCAGAAAAGAAGTTTACCACTGGATCAACCAGTGCGGTGAAAGCTACGACGATTTGCTGCAAGTCGGATGTATTGGGTTGATCAGGGCGATCGAGCGGTTTGATATCGCCAAGGGACACGCTTTTAGTTCCTTTGCAATTCCCTACATACGGGGCGAAATTCAACACTACTTGCGCGACAAAAGCCCTTCTGTGCGATTTCCCCGCCACTGGCAGTCCCTGGAACGCAAATCTGTAGCCACGATTAAGGATTTGCAGGTGCAGTTAAACCGCAAACCTACGGATGCTGAAGTAGCAGCAGCCCTTGAGGTTTCTGTACAAGAATGGCAAGAAATTAAGTTGGCCCATCTCAACAGATCGCCTCTGAGTTTGGACGCGCCGATGCAAGATGAAGATGAGGGGGCGACTTGTCTGGGAGAATTGGTGCCCGATAGCAAGTATCGGAGTTTTCAGTTGGCGCAAGAGGATCAAATCCGCGTACAGCAAGCTTTGGCGATGTTGGAACAACGGACTCGCGAGATATTGGAGTTTGTTTTTCTCTACGATTTGACCCAGAAAGAAACGGCTGAACGCTTGGGTATCAGTGCGGTGACTGTTTCTCGGCGAGTTAAGAAGGGGCTGGATTTGCTCAAAGAGATTATGACTAAACAGCTTTAGTTATTAGTCAGTTGTTGGTTGTCAGTTGTTGGTTGTCAGTTGTTGGTTGTCAGTTGTTGGTTGTCAGTTGTTGGTTGTCAGTTGTTGGTTGTCAGTTGTTGGTTGTGAACAGTTAACAGTTAACCGTTAACCGTTAACAGTGAACCGTTAACAGTCAACAGTCAACAGTCAACAGACTAATTTTTAGAGGCTGCGGACAAATTTATCGAGCCTTTCTACAGCTTTTTTAATTGTGCCTAAATCGGTGGCGTAAGACAAGCGAATGTGGTCGTCTGCACCAAAAGCAATCCCCGGAATAACTGCTACCTGCTGCTGTTCTAAGAAAGCGTCGCAAAATTCCAAAGAATTCATTCCAGTCTTGCTGATGTTGACAAACATATAGAAAGCACCGTCGGGTTTAATACAGCTAATTCCAGGGATAGCATCGAGTAATTCAAATATTACCTGACGCCTTTCGGCAAAAGCTAGACGCATTGTTTCGACAGATTCTTGGCTGCTTTCCAAAGCTGCGATCGCGCCGTACTGTGCAAAGGTACACACATTTGACGTACTGTGACCTTGAATGGTGCTGGTGGCTTTGATTAATTCGATCGGCCCGGCCAAATAACCGACTCGCCAGCCTGTCATCGAGTAAGCTTTAGCAAAACCGCTGCTGATCAGGGTGCGATCGAAGATTTCTTTGCCCAGGGAACCGATGCTGACGTGTTGGGCGTCGTCATATATAATTTTTTCGTAAATCTCGTCAGCAACGACTAAAATATCTCGATCGACTATCACCTCGGCCAATGCTTTGATTTCCGCCGGAGTATACACCATTCCCGTCGGGTTAGAAGGCGAATTCAGTACAAATAACTTGGTTTGGGGAGTAATCGCTTTACTCAGTTGTTCCGGTGTAATTTTATATCCTGTAGAAGCATCAGTCCGTACAATTACTGGCTTGCCGCTGGCGAGTTTCACCATTTCAGGGTAGCTTAGCCAGTAGGGAGCCGGAATAATTACTTCCTCTCCAGGCTCGATCAGAGCCATCATCAGATTGTAGAGCGAATGCTTGCCGCCGTTGGTGACAATGATATTTTCCGGTTGATAGTTGAGATTGTTGTCGGATTGGAGTTTGCGGGAGATCGCAGCTTTTAACTGCGGTTCCCCAGACACCGGGCCGTACTTAGTCTTCCCCGCGTCTAAAGCTTGTTTTGCCGCTGCTTTAATGTGTTCGGGGGTATCAAAGTCGGGTTCTCCCGTACTCAAACTACAGACATCAATCCCTTCGGCCTTCATGGCTTTAGCCTTAGCGGCGATCGCCAAGGTTATAGAAGGAGGAACCTCACCCACTCGTGCTGCCAACTTAATCATTGGATTTTAGATATTAGATTTTTGACTTTAGATCTTAGGGTGACAAATGTTGATATTCAACCCTGTTGTTAGGGAATTATGACATTTGTTTACATAGTACGTAAAGGATTAAGCAATTAAAGAATAAAAATTAAAAAAGCTCTTAGTTTTAATTTTTATTTTTTAATTTTTAATTTTTCACGTTATTATTGTACCATTTTTGATGCCTCGTTACCTTCAACCCGGATCTGCAAGCTTATGGATCTCAAATCTCTGATTCGCGACATTCCTGATTTCCCCAAGCCGGGAATTATGTTTCGAGACATTACAACTTTGCTGCGCGACCCGCAAGGGCTGAGCTACACCATTGACAGCTTAGCCGAAAAATGCTCTGCAATGTCTGTTGACTATGTGGTGGGCATGGAATCGCGGGGCTTCATCTTTGGCGCGCCGTTGGCTTATAAAATGGGAATAGGCTTTATTCCTGTCCGCAAACCAGGGAAACTGCCAGGTGCGGTTCATTTTGCTGAGTATGAGTTGGAGTACGGTGTCGATCGACTGGAGATGCACCGAGATGCGATGACATCCGGCAGCCGGGTGCTGATTGTGGACGATTTAATCGCCACTGGCGGAACAGCGGCGGCGACGGCTAAATTGTTAGAGCAAGCTGGCTGCGAGCTTGTCGGTTTTGCTTTTATCATTGAATTGCAGGCTTTGGGCGGCAGGCAGAAATTGCCCGATGTGCCGATCGTCACGCTAGTGGAGTATTAGTTAGTTAACTGTTGGCAGTTGACAGTTGACAGTTGACTGCTGACACTTGAATAAAAACTACTGACAAATAATATCCTTGACCTTTGCATCGGAATTATTCATCTCTCTCTTCTCTTTCTCTGCGTTCTCTGCGTTCTCTGTGGTTAAATCATTCCGATGCAACCGGAATTAATATCATTCACAATTCTTCACATCTAAAATCTAAAATCTAAAATCTAAAATCCTATGACTTCTATTAAATTGAATCGAAATTGGCGAATGTTGAATTCTCTGTTTAGCAGCGAGACATTTACTTATGTTTTCAAGCGACTGTTGCAGGCACTTTTAACGCTATTTTTGGCATCGATGCTTTGTTTTGCAATTATTGAGCTAGCACCGGGAAATTACTTGGATACTTTGAGCCAAAATCCGAAGATTTCGCCGGAGACACTCAAGCAACTCGAACAGCAGTTCGGCTTAGATAAACCAGCTATTGTGCAGTATTGGCTGTGGCTGCAACAAATTGTGACGCGGGGGAATTTTGGCACGAGTTTTGTGTATCAGCGATCCGTAGCTTCGCTGCTGTGGGAACGGGTACCGGCGACGTTATTGATGGCGATCGCATCTTTGATTGTAACTTGGGCGATCGCCATTCCCTTGGGAATTGTCGCCGCCGTCAATCAAAACCGCACAGTTGATCGAGTTCTGCAAGTAGTCAGCTACACCGGACAAGGATTTCCGAGCTTTATTACAGCTTTGTTGCTGCTATTTTTCGCACAAAATACTTCGCCTCTGTTTCCCGTCGGAGGAATGACGAGTATTGACCACGCCGACTTACCTTGGTGGGGTCAAATCCTCGATTACGGCTGGCACTTAATTTTGCCAACAGTCGCCCTCAGCGTTACTGGTTTTGCTGGTTTGCAAAGATTGATGCGCGGACAATTGTTGGACGTGCTGCGTCAAGATTATATCCGAACAGCAAGGGCTAAAGGTTTGCCGGACGATCGAGTAATTTACATTCATGCTTTGCGGAATGCTGTTAATCCGTTGATTACGCTGTTGGGTTTTGAGTTTGCTAGTTTGTTGAGCGGTGCGTTTATTGCGGAATTTTTCTTTAATTGGCCGGGTTTGGGAAAGCTGACTTTGGAGGCGGTGAACAATCAAGATTTGTATTTAGTAATGGCAAGTTTGATGATGGGTGCGACGATGTTGATTGTTGGGAATTTGTTGGCGGATTTGCTGCTGAAAGCGATCGATCCTCGGATTAAGCTGGAAGATTTGAAATAGTAGAATTAGTCCTGGACGCACGCGGGGTGAAAAACCCTAACTTATAATTGGTGTTATAATTTGATAGTACCTCGATTTAACCTGATAAATTGCTTTGGATTATAATTTTGATTGGAATCCAGCCAAAGAAAAGCAAAATATTCGCAAACATCAATTAAATTTTCGTTTGGCATCAACTGTTTTCCGCGATCGTTCTCAATTAACAATCTATGATGAAGAACACAGTCAAGATGAAGATAGATGGATTACCATAGGTTTAGATGAAACAGGAATTTTAAGGGTTGTTGTCCATACCTTTGAACAAACCGATCGCACCTCCTGTGTAATTCGGATTATTTCAGCCCGCAAAGCTAATTCCACTGAAACCCAACCTTATCAAGAGAGGAAATTATGAAATCAGAGTATGAGTTTTCTTCATCAGAGCAAGGCAAGTTTTACCATCCTGATGCTACGTTTCATTATCCCATTTATCTCGAACCCGATGTCGAGGACTTTGTGACTAAAATTGCCGATCATAAAAAGATTGAGGTTCAAGCTTTGGTCAATGAATGGCTGAGAAATAACATGAAACTAATTCAAAGTGTTGAGTAGGTGAAAAACCCATTTTTTTCTCAAGTGGCTTGCCTGATAGTGTTCGATCGCGATCGACCGCAAAAGGAGATAGGAACTTACGCAGGGATAGTCAGCAACCGGGTTTTTCCCTTGAATACTTCGTTTCAGCTCGCAAATTAGATAAAAACCCGGTTTATTTGGCGGAGTCGATCCAAATAATGCTGATATCGAATATGTGGAGTAGATAAATTATGACTCAATCTCCTACGACAATATCCCTCGATCGCATTCTCGAACAAAATGCCGAATCTGTACTGATTTGGGCGAACAACATATTTTCAGGTCAAACCACCGAACCACAAGGGTTTAACTGGCTATTATTAGCCGATGTTGCCTCGGCTAAGGCTCGAAAAGGTGAAAATGGTTCCGGTTTGTGCGATCGCAAATGGGCAGAACTCGCGATCGCAATTTACGATCGCAAGGCCGATGATGCCGATCGGAAAAAACCAGGTAGTGGCGAGTCTTTTACGATTTCCTCAATGATGTTGCGGGCTGCGATGATAGAAAAACAGGAAGTAATTTCCGATCATCCTGTTCTCGATGTTAACTTAATTTTAGAATGGTTTTGGGATAACATCAAAGAGTCGCAGGAAGATGTCGAAAAAAAGGCAGCTAATTGGAAAACGCTACCTATTGCAGAAATTCGCGAGTTAAGAAAACTTAAAAATCGCTTGAAAGTTATTGCAGCACTTTCTGATACTGATAAATATGTTTTAGATGAAAAACTCAACACTTGGCTATTACTACGCGATAAATTACCATAAAAGTGCGATAAATATTCCCATGCCCCATTCCCCATTCCCCATCTAGGAGTGTTTTATGTCAGAAAAACAACCAAACGATCTAATGAGTTTTAGCCGCTTTCCCGACTGTTGCACGCATATTGACAGCCTTTCAGAACAAGGAAGGCACACAGTTAAAGTGTTGTTAAAAAAGGCTCGCACTAATGACCCTGAAGCAGCGGAACAGATACTTTCAAGCATGACCGAATTGGATCTGGGCAGAAATCGAATTACCGACATCAGCTTCCTCCACTCGCTCACCAATCTGACCACACTGGATCTCAGCTACAATGAAATTACCGACATCACCTCTCTCGGTTCGCTCACCAATCTGACAACACTGTCTCTCCGCGGCAATCAAATTATCGACATCAGCTCCCTCGGCTCGCTCACCAATCTGACCACACTGGATCTCGGCGACAATAAAATTACCGACTTCAGTTTTCTCGGCTCGCTCACCAATCTGACCACACTGGATCTCAGCTACAGTCAAATTACCGACATCAGCTCTCTCGGTTCGCTCACCAATCTGACAACGCTGAATCTCTACAGAAATCGAATTACCGACATCAGCTTCCTCGGCTCGCTCACGAATCTGACAACACTGGATCTCGAAAGCAATAAAATTACCGACTTCAGCTTTCTCGGCTCGCTCACCAATCTAACCACACTCAATCTCGACTGGCATCAAATTACCGACATCAGCTTTCTCGGCTCGCTCACCAATCTAACCACACTCAATCTCGACTGGCATCAAATTACCGACATCAGCTTTCTC